>JAGCJD010000026.1 GCA_017648425.1 Clostridia bacterium
AAACTACACAAACATTGCCGATAAATTTGACAAGCCAGCTGACAAGCTCAGAGTTATATTTGCACGCAGATTGTTCGATTACCGCGGCACAAGAGTGTTTACAAACGCAATAAAAAGGATACTTGATGAGGGCTATGACATAAATGTTACAGTAGCGGGAAGCGGTCCAGACGAGAATTGGATGCACGAGCAGCTTGATAGCTACATTAGCGTTTCATTCATAAAATATCAGAGCCATGAGAGCTTAGACATACACAAGGACAAGCACATTGCGGTTGTTCCAACGATAGGCTCTGAGGGTACTAGCCTTTCGCTTTTGGAGGCAATGTCCGCTCAATGTGCGGTCGTTTGCACAAATGTCGGGGGAATGACGAATATCGTTCTTGACGGGCATAACGGATTGATCGTAAACTCAGGAAGCGTTGACCAATTATATGAAGCAATAAAGAGATTGCTTGATGATGAAGCCCTCAGAATAAAACTAAGCAATAACGCTTATCAATCGGTCATTGATAGTTTTTCCTACGAAAAATGGGCGGAGCAATGGAAAAAGCTGTTGACGGAAATAATTTGTTGATATATATTATCATTTGATCATAATAAAAAACACTAAAATGTTCGAAAAGAAAAATTGGTGAAATAAAATGAAAAAACAACGAGTAGGAATAATAACTTGGCATTATTACAGTAATTTTGGAAGCGCTTTACAAGCTTACGCTTTACAAAAAGCCTTACAAAATTATTGCAGTAAAGTTGAAATTCTAAATTACAGAAACCCAAAATTCGGAAAGCCAAATGCTATAAAGGATAATCTTCGTATTGCTTTGTCAAATATCGTAACCGCTTTTGGAATCCATACTCAAAAATTCAAAAGTCCATTTGTTTCTTTTCAACAAAAGCATCTCAATCAGACAAAGGCAGTACAATCTGATAGGGAATTAAAGAAGCTGTGCCAAAAAACAGACATTGTTGTGTGTGGCAGTGACCAGATCTGGGCGCCTAATGTTTTTAATCCGATTTATATGTTAAACTTTGTTCCTGAAGATAAAAAGAAGATTTCATATGCGGCAAGCATTGGATTAAATCAAATCCCCAGCAATTTAACAATTGAGTATTCCTCCTTGCTTTCAAAATTCAGCGCAATATCTGTAAGAGAGCGTGCGGGGGCAGAGTTGCTTATTGAGCAGTGCAATATAGACGCAAATGTAGTTCTTGATCCAACGCTTCTGATTGATGCTTCGGAATGGAGCAAGCTTGAGAAAAAGCCTCAAAACGCTTCTGGCGACAAATTTGTGTTCTGCTATTTTTTAAATAAAGACCATTGCTATAAAAACTGCGTAGTTGATTTTGTAAATAAAAACGGATACAAAATAATCGGTGTATCCTCAAAGAATGATGATGCGAATTGGATGGACATACAACATATAGGGCCTCAGGAATTTTTATGGTTCGTCCATAACGCAGAATGCGTATTTACCGATTCCTATCATGGAACTATATTTTCCTTGTTATATCACAAAAGCTTTGTAACATTTGAGAGATTTAAAAGCGCAGATATAATATGTCAAAATTCAAGAATTTATCAATTGAATGATTATTTTAATATTTCCCAAAATATCATAATAGCTGATGAAAATACGGAAATTGTATTAAACAATATAGATTATGACACATTTGAAACTCAGCTTCTTAATTTAAGAAGTATTTCGCTTGATTTTTTAAAAAGCTCTTTGGAGGCTTAAAATGCTTTATTTTACAAAAAGCAAGGGAGATTGTACCGGTTGCAGCGCATGCTATTCGGTCTGCCCTGTAAGATGTATAGAAATGAAGAAAGATGAGGAAGGTTTTTTATATCCAACTTCATCAGATGAGTGTGTACATTGCGAAAAATGCAAAAAGGTGTGTCCTATAGAAAATCCTTTTGGGGACAGTAATAACATAATCCCACAAAAAGCTTATTGCGTATTAACAAAAAACAAGAAAATTTGGAAGCGAAGCGCGTCAGGTGGTGCTTTTTCAGAAATATGCAAGGCTTTTGGCGATGACAAAACTGTTATTTGCGGGGCAGCTTGGGACGGATTTGAAGTAAAGCATACTTGTGTTATAGGTGTTAACAATATTAAATCACTTTGTAAATCAAAGTATGTAGCAAGCTCTGCGGAAGAGGTTTTTTCTGAAATTAAGGACAAATTGAATGAAAATAAAAAGGTCATATTTTGCGGAACTCCATGTCAAGTCGCAGGACTTAAAGGCTCGTTAGACAAGGAATACGATAATTTGTTGCTTATTGACCTTATCTGTCACGGCGTAGGAAGTGCAGATGTCTTTAAAAGCTGTATCACGGAAATCGAAGAACAGTTTAATAAACCAATAATCGCGTATGAATTCAGAGCAAAGAGAAGTACTCATCAAGCAGATTATCTATCAAAGGTTACATTTTTTGACGGAAGTAACAAATACATTACAAACGACCAATATATTCAATTGTTTTTAAAGCAAAATTGTCTTCGTCCGTCATGCGGTGAAAATTGCAGATACAGAAACGAGCAAAGACAAGGCGATATAACAATCGCGGATTTTAAGGGCTTGACAGAGATATTCCCAAATTTAAAAGGTTCAAAAAGAAATTATTCCTCTGTTATTATAAATACCACCAAAGCCGACAGTGTTGTTAAAAAGATGCTAAATCATGTCAAATATTTTGAGTGTGAAATTGATGACATAAAGAAATATAATCCTTTGTTTTTCAGGCAAACATGGGCATCCAAGGATAGAGACGCTTTCTTTGCAGACTATTTAGCTGATAAAGACTTATGTATTAAGAAATGGACTACAAAATCAACTGTAAGCAACATAAGTATAAAAAGAAGGATATATGACATAGCACCGGTATTTATAAGACGCCTTGTATTGAAAGAAGAAGGATGTAAGCATTGTGAAAAATAATACTTTAGTCGGTAATTTAGCGTGGAAATTTGCTGAGAGAATATCCGCGCAGCTTGTTTCAACTATAGTTTCTATAATACTTGCCAGATTGTTAGAGCCCGCTCACTACGGTGTCGTATCGATAGTTATGATTTTTATTACGCTGGCTAATGTTTTTGTCAGCGATGGGTTTGGAAGCGCTCTTATACAAAAAAAGAATGCAAGTCAACTTGATTTTTTCTCGGTACTGTATTTTAATATATTCTTTTCTTGTGTATTATATGGAATTTTGTTCATATCCGCGCCTTTTATTTCAGCATTCTACGGTGACGGATACGAAATACTCACTCCTGTTTTAAGAGTTCTTGGATTAAGAATTATTTTAACTGCAATAAACAGCGTTCAACAGGCTTACATATCTAAAAAAATGATGTTTAGAAAATTTTTTATTTCAACATTGTTAGGAACTATCGTCTCTGCTGTTGTTGGAATTTCTATGGCATATGCCGGATACGGAGTATGGGCGCTTGTAGCACAGTATTTGGTAAGCACAACTGTAAGCACATTTGCATTATTTGTCACGCTTAAAAAGCTTCCAAGATTAATGTTTTCATTTTCTAGCTTAAAAGAGCTTTTCCCGTACGGAGCAGGCATTTTAGGAACCGGACTTTTAATCACAGGATACCAAGAAATACGAGCCTTAATTGTTGGAAAAATGTATTCCTCTGTTGATTTGGCATGCTACGATAGGGGAAAAAATTTCCCAAATCTCATTGTTACAAATATTAATTCATCAATAGGCGCTGTTCTTTTTCCAAAAATGGCGAACGAACAGGACGATGCTGAAAAGGTAAAAAACACAGTAAAAAATTCTATACGCTTTAGCTCATACATTATGTGTCCCATGATGCTTGGATTGGCGGCAGTAGCAACACCATTCATACGGTTACTGCTTACTGACAAGTGGATAGAGTGTGTACCGTTGCTACAACTGTTCTGTATCGTATATCTGTTCCAACCAATACATACCGCAAATATGCAAGCTATTAAAGCAATTGGCAGGAGCGATGTTTATTTGAAATTGGAAGTATTCAAAAAATTAATTGAGCTGATAGTTTTGCTTGTTGTTATGTGGATAAGTGTTGAAGCAATTGTAATTGGTATGGCAGCTACAACTATTTTATTTACCCTTGTTAATGCTTATCCAAATATCAAGCTTTTAAATTATAGCTTCAAGGAACAAATGTCAGATATATTACCCAATGTAATAATGTCCTTGATAATGTTTGTGCTCGTATATCTTATCAACTTTATTCCCATGAATACAGTTTTGTTGCTTATTGTTCAGGTTATAGCTGGAGCTACTATTTATACACTCCTTTCGGTTATAACAAAGAACAAGGAATTTGCTTATATTAAAAACAGATTTATCGAGATATTTGACAATTTTAAAAAAAGAAAAGCATAGTATTTTAAACTAATATTTCTGATAACACTTCACTTATTTTGTTACCCGAGGAGATAAATAATGCAACGATTAAATAACTTGCAGGGAATAAGAGCTATTGCATTTTTGGCAATATTTATATCACATACCGGTATATCAAATACATCTTTGCTTGGGGCATGGGGCGTTTCTATCTTCTTGTGTATGTCGGGATTTTTAATGATGCATAGTTATTTAAACAAAGCTAAAAATCCCAAATTCGGATTCGGGTTCGTTTGGTCAAAAATAAAGCGGCTTTATCCATTACACATTGTCACAATGTTAGCGATGACGCTTTATGCTTTATTTTATTTAGCAAAAGATATAAGTACCGTTTTACTCGAAATATTCCTACAGGCTCCGTTGATACATATTTGGATACCTATTCCAAAATATTATCAGATATTAAATGGTGTATCTTGGTATCTTTGTGTATGTGTGCTTATATATCTCTTGTTTCCTTTCATACTTAAATTTTACCGAAAGATAAATAATAAGAGAAGTGCAATCTATTCGATAATTGCGTTACTGATCATTCAAATTTCAATAGCATTGCTTGCGTTTTTCTTTGGTAATGAAAACAAAAATGATATATTTTCCATACAATGGATAACATATTATTTTCCTATTTCTCGATTGATTGATTTTCTGCTGGGCTGCTCTTTATATGTATGCATGAAACAAACAAACAAACAAACAAACAACC
>JAGCJD010000027.1 GCA_017648425.1 Clostridia bacterium
TCCGACGACGGCAGAGGAGTGCAGTCCGAGGAAATGATGCTCGACGCCATGAGAAGAGTCAAGGCGGTGGGCAGTATAATATCGGCGCATTGCGAGGATAATTCTCTGCTTTACGGCGGATATATCCATGACGGAGAGTATGCGGCGGCTCACGGGCACAGAGGAATATGCTCGGAGAGCGAATGGGGCCCTGTCAAGAGAGATATAGAGCTTATAAAGAAGACAGAGTGCCCGTACCACGTCTGCCACATTTCCGCTAAGGAAACGGTTGAGCTTATAAGACAAGCAAAGGCGGCAGGCGTTCCGATAACCTGCGAAACAGGTCCGCACTATCTTGTGATGAACGACTCTCAGCTTATGGAGGAGGGACGCTTCAAGATGAATCCTCCCATACGCTCCGAGGAGGACAGACTTGCGCTTGTAGAGGGAATTAAGGACGGCACTATCGATATGATAGCGACTGACCACGCGCCCCACTCGGCTGAGGAGAAGTCGCGCGGACTTGAAAAGAGCCTTATGGGCGTGGTTGGACTTGAAACCTCATTTGCCGTGCTTTATACCGAGCTTGTGAAAAAGGGTGTTATAAGCATGGAGCGGCTGGTTGAGCTGTTGAGCGTAAATCCAAGACGCAGATTTTCCATTGATGCTGATGCGGGTCTTACCGTGTTCAGCGTGGATAAAGAATACGAGATAAATACTGACGACTTTTTGTCGCGTGGAAAAAGCACGCCGTTTGAGCACAAGAGAGTTTACGGCGAGTGCCTTTTGACCGTGTATGACGGAAAAGCAGTTTGGGTTAAGGAGTAATTATAATAATGAAAGAGATAATTTACAAAATAGAGAGCAATGTCGCGCTGACCGACAGCGTTTACAAGATGGTTATGAGCGGCGATACCTCGGAAATAGGCGGAGCGGGACAGTTTGTCAATATCAAGCTCGACGGACAGTATCTGCGCAGACCTATCTCAATATGCGACTATGACGAGGGAAGCCTTACTGTGATATACAAGGTCGTAGGCGGCGGAACAGAGCAGATGAGTCGTCTGGAGGCCGGGCAGAAGCTGAATATTCTTGTCGGTCTTGGCAACGGATACGACCTCTCTTTGTCGGGAGATGCGCCTGTGCTTGTCGGAGGCGGCGTTGGAGTTCCTCCTCTTTATAAGCTTTGCAAGCTTCTAAAGGCAGAGGGAAAGAAGGTAACTGTCATTCTCGGCTTCAATACAGCCTCGGAGATATTTTGCGAGAAGGAGTTTGCCGATATTGCGGACAGAGTTATAGTTACGACTGTTGACGGCTCTTATGGAGTCAAGGGATTTGTTACAAACGCTCTTGCTGACGTGGACTATACTTACGTTTATACCTGCGGACCGTTCCCCATGCTCAAGGCGTTGGCGGCGGCAACAAGCGTCAGCGGAGAGTACAGCCTTGAGGAGTGAATGGGCTGTGGCTTTGGCGCGTGCATGGGTTGTAGCTGTAAGACTATGCTCGGCAACAAGAGAGTTTGCAAGGACGGACCTGTGTTCGTCAAGGAGGAAATAATATGGTAAGCACAAGGGTGAGCCTTTGCGGCATTGAAATTGATAACCCCCTCATACCTGCCAGCGGTACTTTCGGCTACGGTAAGGAATTTAACGAGATATATGATATAAACTGCCTTGGTAGCTTTTCCTTTAAGGGAATGACGCTTGAGGCAAGATTTGGAAATCCCACGCCGAGAATAGCGGAATGCACCGCA
>JAGCJD010000028.1 GCA_017648425.1 Clostridia bacterium
CAGAAACAGCAACAACAACATTCGGGTGCTTTTCAAAAGCCTTCTCTATATCTGCAAAGAACGCCTCCTTGTCAAACGCCTTTTCGGGCAAATAAATATAATCGGGAGCGTAACCGTTGACAACTCGTCCAATAGCAGCAGAGGCAGTCAGCCAACCCGCATCTCTACCCATTATCTCAACCACCGTAACAGCCTTTACAGTATATACCGAGCAGTCACGGATTATCTCGCTCATGGTAGTAGCTATATACTTGGCAGCCGAGCCAAATCCGGGTGTATGGTCTGTCATTGCAAGGTCGTTGTCAATAGTCTTGGGAACACCGATTATCCTGATATCAATACCGTTGTTTTGAGCGTAACGAGTCATTTTAGCCACAGTATCCATAGAGTCGTTACCGCCAATATAGAAAAAGTATTTTATATCCCACTCAGCTATTACGGAAAACAGTTTTTCGTAAAACGCCTTGTTTTCCTCCGCAACAGGGTCGGGAAGCTTTTTTCTGCACGAGCCGAGAGCCGCCGCAGGAGTTTGTTCAAGAGTATGTAAAGCGTCCTCGTTGTCAAAAACAGAATTGAGCTCAATGAGATTGCCCGCCATAAAGCCCTCTATACCATTTCTCATTCCATAGACCTTATTAATATGTGTAGCGTCCAACGCGCCTCTGATAACACCCGAAAGAGTGGCGTTTATAGCTGCGGTCGGTCCGCCGGACTGTCCTACTACTGCATTACCTATAAGCATAAATGACCTCCAAAAATTATTTAAGTATATTCTATCACAAAAAAATTCGTGTGTCAAGCACCGAAAGCGCAACGCACAGCAAATAATAAAAAACGGACTTGCACTGCACGATTATTTGCTTTTTCTTGCGCATATGCTTTAACAACTTATATTCGGGAGGTACTAACCATGCTAGCAAGCATTTTGTCCGCTTTTTCAGGCTTTTTACACTTTATACTTGGAATAGGAACTACTCAGAAATTCCCCCCTCCGCTCTCCCCCGAAAAGGAACGGGAATACTTTTCTTTGGCGCGTTCAGGCAACTTAACAGCCCGCAAGGAGCTTATACTGCACAATCTCCGACTTGTTTCACATATAGTAAGAAAATACTATGCATCAAGCAAAAACCAAGAGGACCTGATCTCGATAGGAACGATAGGTCTTATCACGGCGGGAGATACCTTTCACAGCGCAAGCGGAACACGGTTTGCCACAGACGCGGCGCGCTGTATTCAAAACGAAATACTTATGCACTTTCGCGCCCAAAAAAAGCTCGCGTCAGAAATTTCACTCAATGACGCCATAGATGTTGACAGGGACGGAAACCCGCTTGCATATATAGATGTCATCAGCTGTGAAGATTCGCTGGAAGCAGATGTCGAGCGAGAGCTGTCAAGCGCCAAAGCCAAGCATTGCGTTATGACTGTTCTATCCGAGCGCGAACGAAAAATAATCACACTTCGTTATGGGCTCAACGGTAAAAAGCCAATGACACAAAAGCAAATATCGGAAAGCCTTGGCATTTCCCGCTCGTATGTCAGCAGAATAGAGAAAAGCGCCATTGAAAAGCTAAGAGAAGCCATGTCGCATTGATCAAGTCATACTGTAATAATGTCGTTTTCCCTCAGTACGCCTTGAAATCATCCCCATATCACAAAGAGCGGATAATGCGTAATAGCGTTTTCTGCCATGCAATCTGACTGCCCTTTCGAAATCCGCCGCCGTAAACTCACCCTCGACATTCGGCAAAAGAGAGCGCCAATCCTCGGTGGAGCGCAAAACTGTAATTCCCGTTATCGCCGTAGGTCTGAAATCGTTATCATATCTTCCCTTTCGTCTGTAACGCTGAGCCTCTGAATATCTGTACTCCTCGCCTTCAATATACAAAAGGCAAACATAAAGTCTGTCATTGGAAACATATTTTCCTATATGATAAAGCTCAGCAAGAGCATCCTGGGGTCTGCCTTTTTTGGGGGAACGGGATACTTTGAGCACCTCTCCCGTGTCCCGTTCCGCTCTTATGATCCTTTTTTCACTTATTATAGGATGAATGATATATACATTCATGTCAGTGTTTTGAAGATAAAATTCTACCTTGTTAGTAAGTGAACGAAACGAACCCGTCTGTATCTCGAATATTCCATCACTCTTGACGACATCTGCAAAATACTTACCTATTTTTATCTCATAACACTCTGCATTTTCGGTTATAAACCGTTTGAGTATTCTGTGTATTCGCTTTTCGTTATATGTCCCTATACCGTCAGCATCG
Organism: Clostridia bacterium; assembly: GCA_017648425.1. Classification (GTDB taxonomy): domain Bacteria; phylum Bacillota; class Clostridia; order Oscillospirales; family CAG-272; genus HGM12713. Next base: position 2,274 of record JAGCJD010000028.1, read on the forward strand.
CTACCATGCAAAAGCAGATCGTAGCGACATAGCTGCTCAAATCTTTTTGCATCCTGCTCTGTCATGTTGCAATACCCGCAAACTGACTGCTGTAAAGCTTTGCATATTCGCCGTCAAGCGCAAGCAGAGCCTCGTGATTTCCAGACTCAGCAACGCGTCCGTCCTTTATAACTACTATAATGTCCGCATCTCTTATAGTTGAAAGCCTGTGCGCGATTATCAACGAGGTACGGTTCTCCATAAGAGCCACCATTGCCTGCTGAATTTGCATTTCTGTTCTCGTATCAACGCTGGAAGTCGCCTCGTCAAGTATAAGTATCTTAGGGTCAGCAAGCACAGCGCGTGATATAGACAAGAGCTGTCTTTGTCCTTGTGAAAGATTGCTTCCCGACTCTGCAAGCATCGACTTGTAAGCATCGGGCAATCTTTCTATAAACACATCTGCCTTTGCAAACTCGGCAGCCGCCCGCATCTGCTCGTCAGTAGCGCCTTCCCTTCCGTATTTTATATTATTTTCAATTGTATCCGAGAAAAGGACTGTATCTTGAAGCACTATCGCAATAGAACGGCGCAGCGTCTGCTTGGGAATATCGCGTATATCAACGCCGTCAATAGTTATCCTTCCCGAATCTATTTCATAAAAGCGCGTCAACAGATTTACAACAGTAGTCTTTCCGCTTCCCGTAGCGCCGACTATCGCCACCTTTTGTCCCGCTTTTACCGAAAGGTTAAAGCCTTTGAGCACGGGCTCTCCCTTTTCGTAGGAAAAATCTATATTTTCAAACACGATATTTCCCTTGATGTCACAAACGCTTATCTGCTCAGTTCCCTCGTCAAGCTCGTCCGCGCTATCCATTATCTCAAAAATACGCTCAGCGCCCGCAAGAGCGGTCAGAATATTTGCGTATTGGTTGGCTATCTCGTTAACGGGGCGCGTGAATTTCTTTGAATATTGGAGCATGGACTGTATATTTCCAATAGTCAGCGTACGCATGAACGATACGGGATTAAGCACGAAATATCCGCCAAATCCGGCAATAAGCACATACTGCAAATTCCCGAGGAAGTTCATACACGGTCCCATTACAGAGCCCCATACACGCGCGCTTATACTACACTTTTTAAGCTTTTTGCTGGTATCCGAAAACTCATCAATAGCTTTTCTTTCCTTGCCGTAAGCCACTACCGTCTTGTACGAAGTCACCATCTCCTCGACCTGCCCATTTATCTGTCCTAGCAGCTTTTGGCGTCTTACAAAATATTTACGCATAAATTTTCCAAGCGTAGCAGATATCATGATAGTAAGCGGAATGGTAAGACAAGCAATAAGCGCCATTACCCAGCCGTACCACACCATAAGAGAAAACGCGCCTACCAATGTCAGCACACTTGAAATAAGCGAGGCTATCGATTGCGAAACGGCATTGGAAACATTCTCAACATCGTTAGTCATTCTCGACATTATGTCGCCATGCTTGTGCGTGTCAGTAAACTTAATAGGTAGCTTTGATATTTTTCTGAACAAGTCATTTCTAAGAGCATATACCGTTCTCTGTGAAAGCTTTGCGGCAATAAATCCTTGGAACAAGGCCATAAGAGAGCTAACTATCGCCAACGCCCCCATAACGCAAAGACAAACAATGAGAGAGGGCATGTCAACGCTTATTTTGCCGTTTTTAAGACTTATCGTGTCAATCGCCGCGCCCTGCATAGCAGGACCTGCAAGGTCTGCCAATGTAACTATCACCATTATGGCGATAAGCGCTATAACAAGTATCTTGCTCTTTCCTATGTACCCAAAAAGCCTTTTAAGCGTTTTTGAGGTATTCTTGGGCTTTTCCTTATTTATTCTCGGCCCCATAGGTCCGCGTCCGGCAGGACGCAAATTGGGCATCTGAGGTGCGTTTTCAGGTCTTTTTTGTCCGTTGTTCATTATAAAGCGCCTCCGTTCTTTATCTGTGAGCTGTAAATATCACGGTAGGTATCGCTGTTCTCCAAAAGATAATCGTGCGTTCCGCAGTCCTTGATAGTTCCGTTCTCTATTACCGCAATCCTGTCAGCGTCAATAACGCTTGCTATTCTCTGAGCTATCATTATAACGGTAGTTCCCTCAAGCTCACTCCTTAATGCGCGTCTTAGCTTGCCCTCTGTGGAAAGATCCAATGCAGATGTGGCATCATCAAGTATAAGTATCTCAGGTCGCCTTACAAGCGCGCGTGCAATAGACATTCTCTGCTTTTGTCCGCCCGAAAGAGATGCTCCCTTTTCGGCGATATAAGCGGAATATCCGCCGTTAAATCCAAGAATAAATTCCTCAGCCTGAGCAATTTGAGCCGCCGCCGCTATTTCCTCATCGGTCGCATCCTCCTTGCCCCAACGAAGGTTATCGGCAACGCTTCCCGAAAACAGCTCGCTCTTTTGCATAACGAACGCTATCTTGTGCCTGAGGGCATCAAGATCGTAATCGGCAATATTCTCGCCGTCTATCAGCACCTCTCCCTCTGTTGCATCATAAAATCTCGGAATAAGATTGACAAGCGTTGTTTTGCCGCTTCCCGTCGAGCCGATTATAGCAAAGGTCTCTCCCCTTTTTATATCAATATTTATATCGTGAAGCACAGGTTTTCCCGCAGTTTCGGGGTAACGGAAGCCAACACCTTTCATGCTGACCGCTATATCCGCACTGCTCTCCTTAATACTGCCCGAAGCAATAACAGGCTCGGTATCAAGTATCTCGTCAACACGGCGCACCGATGCCATAGCGCGGGAAATGGATTGGAACATCATAGTTACCATCATTACCGACATAAGCACCTGCGTTATGTAGGTTATTGCCGCCATTATCGTACCCGCAGTCATTCCACTGCCGCCAACATTGCTTATTTCAAATCCACCTATATATATTACCGCAATAATAGCCGCGTTCATGACTAAGGTCAGAACAGGGTGCATTACCGCCATAATACGCTGTACCCTTATATTGGTATCTCTGAGATCGGCGTTCGCCTTCTCAAATCTTTCGCTCTCGTATTCTTCCTTTACATAAGCCTTTATAACTCTCGCGCCCGTGACATTCTCCTGAACGACACAGTTTATCTTATCAAGCTTCTTCTGTATCTTTCCATACATGGGAATGGCGCGCCCTAAAACAAATATAAGCATTATAGCCATAACGGGTAACGCGCACAGCATAACTATGCTAAAACTAAAATCGAGCGTCATGAGCATGATTATTCCACCGATAAAGAACATCGGCGAACGAACCACCATTCTCAAAAGCATCTCCACAAAATCAATTATCATAGTAACATCGTTGGTCATTCGCGTGACAAGCGAGCCTGTCGTGAATTTATCAGTCTGCTCAATAGAAAGCGACATTACCTTGGCATAAGCGTCACGCCTGAGGTCGTCACCCACACCCTGTGATGCCTTAGCGGCGGTATAAGCGCAAAGAACGCCGAAAAAGCCGCCTATCAATACAACAACGAGCATGAGTATTCCGAATGTGACAATAACCTGCATCGAGGTATATTCTCCCTCTCCGAACAATATCCTCATAACAGTGCTTGCCAGCCTTGAGCCCGACACATCTCCGTCATTTGCAATACCGCAGTCAACAATTACCGTCATGAGCTTTGGCAAACAAAGGTCAGCAAAGACCTCGCCTATCATAAGCAACGGCGAAAGTATTGCAAGCGCCGAGTATTTCTTTAAATATCCAAAAATTCTTTTCATTTTTCCTCCGTCAAAAGATTGTCGCGTATTCTGTAAAGCAAGTCCATGAGCAGTTGCTCTTGCTCTGCTGTAATACCTTCAAGTCCCCTCGCATCAACAGCCTTTATCTTTTTAATATTATCTATATCCGTTTTTCTACCATACTCCGTAAGAAATACATACTTTACGCGCATA
>JAGCJD010000029.1 GCA_017648425.1 Clostridia bacterium
CGTACCGACAAGTACGAGGGTACTACGGAGCAGTGGGAAGAGGCTCAGAGCACGATGAAGACGATTCTTGACAATATCGGACTTGAATATAAGATCGGTATCGATGAAGCTGCGTTCTACGGTCCTAAGCTTGACATTCAGATAAAGAACGTTCACGGCAAGGAAGATACGCTTATCACCATTCAGATAGATATGCTTCTTGCAAAGAAGTTTGGTATGGAGTACACGGATTCCAACGACAAGCGAGTAACCCCCTATATTATTCACAGAACATCTCTTGGTTGCTACGAGCGTACGCTCGCGTTGCTTCTTGAAAAATATGCGGGCGCACTTCCTATGTGGATGGCGCCTGAGCAGGTAAGACTTATGCCCATAGGTGACGATCAGCTCGAATATGCAAACGCGCTTGCAGAGGAGCTTCGCGCCGGCGGTGTGAGAGTGACTGTTGACGGCAGAAACGAAAAGATAGGCTACAAGATACGCGCGGCTCAAATGGAAAAGATCCCCTTCATGCTGGTAATTGGTGAAAAGGAAGTCGCTGACGGCACGGTGGCGGTACGCTCACGCAAGAATGGCGACATGGGACTTATGAGCAAGGCTGATTTTGTTGCGTTTGCAAAGCAACAGATACAGGACAAGGTTTTAGATAACTAAGCAAAAGCAAACGGCAGACCGAACGGTCTGCCGTTTTTGACCTTTAATAGTAAAAGTCGTGGTTGCCAAGCCTGAATGCAAACGGGCGATTTTTTGATATCCAACTGCTCGTTGCAAGCTTAGGGTTCATAAAGAAAAGTATCTTATTGTCGATAGAGTAGCCTTCAAGGCATATCTTTGCCGCAATTACACTTGACTGCGATGGGGTATTATAGATAGTTCCCATTGAAACGGGGGAAAACTGCGTTCCGCCCACGCGGTCGAAAATAACGCCGTAAACTGTGTTGGGATAAGACTTGCTGGCTCGTCTGTTGAGTACGACATTTCCGACAGCTATCTGCCCTTCGAGCGACTCGCCCGATGCCTCTGCGCTGATTATACGCGAGAGCCAATAAAGGTCGGTAGAGTCGTAAAAGCTGCTTCCGCTCTCAATAGCTCTTTTTGACGACGCTATAACGACTGTCCGAGAGCTTGAATTCCAATCTACGGACGCGTTGAATGCCGATGCTATCGCTCTTACGGGGACGAACAGACGGTCGTTTATATTAAGTATTCTTTCAACAGTGAAAAAATATCTTCCGTTTGCTCCCACGAACAAAGCTCCGCTGGTCAGATGTATTGAAATAGCTCCCTTGGTTACGGTAGCCGTGCGTGTGCTTGCGTTCCATGATATGCTGTCTGCTCCCATTAGCTCGGAAAAGTTCCTCAGCGGAACATATGTAACGGAGTTTATTATTACCGCTTGTCCATCAAGCACTCTTTTTCCGTCCAATGTTACCGCAACGGGAGTTGAACCCTCGGGAAAATCAAATCCCGCAGCTCCGACCGAAAGCGTTGGCAAAAGTGTAGTACATACTGCCGCAAGACAAAGAACAAAAGCAACGGCTCGTTTAAGCCTTTTCATAGATTTCACCTCCTTTTGGATTTTGCCGTATAGGATAGTCCTACATGACATGATAATTATACCGTATATGTCATTTCATAGCAAGGCACAATATTTTCCATTGACGGTACTATCAGACAATTATCGCTCTGAGAGGAACATATGTCCTTAATTGGAAGTAAAAATGTGAGGTCTTGGTGAATAAAAAGGGAATTATTTGAAAAGTTGTTGAAATAAGCTCGGATATATGATATAATATCATTGTTAATTTTTGTTTAAAGGAAGGCTTGAATATGAAAAAGAGAATTTTGCTGTCGGCTCTTGCCGTTCTTCTTTTCCGTCACCTTTTCCGTAGGAATGATACACTCGCCGATATAGTCAGCCATCGCCTCCAATTTGGTGCGGGCGACAATTGATTTCTGGACCTTATTCTCCTGCCCAGTCAGCGTATGCAGTACAAACCATTCTTTTTTCATCGCGGGCCTCTTATGCTCCAGCGTGAACAAACTTGATGAAGAGCTCAA
>JAGCJD010000030.1 GCA_017648425.1 Clostridia bacterium
ACAAGGTAAAGCACGGTGACTGTTACGAGGTTGGAAAGCCCCAGCTTTATTCCGTAAATTCCAATTGGGAATGGCACGAGATGCTCTATATATCCAAAGACGAGAGAAAGAGCCGTAAGAACTCCGTAAAGAGCGACTCTTTTTGCTGAATGATTTTTGTTGTTCATTACTGCTCCTCCGCTTGCACTGTGAGTGTGAGCTTGTGAGGAGCGCACACGACAGATCTCATTTCGTTGGCATGACCTGATACGCAGCAGACCTTATCGGGGCAGTCTGCCTCGCGGATAAACGCCTTTCCGTCCTCTATCACTACAAGGTTACAGCCGAGCTCGGTTTGTACCAAAAGCTCGGTATCCTTGTCCAGCGGAAGTCGGGCGTATTCCTCGCCGTCAACTCTTACTACCGCGACCTCGCCCGTGCCGTTGAGCAGGAAAAAGAGCGCTGTAAGCGCTATGGCGCAACAAGCTAAAATGCAAAAGAGAAGGATAATGTCATTTTTTTTCATGAACTTTCCTCCTCTTTTTATACTTTATTGAATATCTATTCCTTGTGTTGTTATAATGCTTTCGTCTGCGTTTATCCATACCGCCTCAAAGCCAAGGGTATTGGCAAGGGCAAGGCCTTCTTCCTGCGTCATTGAGAAAAGGGCGGTGGAGAGCGCGTCTGCGTCTGCCGCTGACGAGCATATCACGCTTACCGAAAGAAAATTATTTTCGGGGTATTTGGTAAATGGGTTTATTATGTGGTGGTAGGTCACGCCATTGATATTGGCTTTTCTCTGATATGAGCCGCTTGTTGAGAGGGCTTTTCCCGATATATTTATGGAAACTCCTATATCTTTGTCACTCGTGGGGGATTTGATGCCTGCCGTCCAATTTGAAAAATTCCTCTTTTGACCAAATCCACAGACAGTGCCACCAATGTCGATAAGAAAGCTCTCGCATCCTGCTTCGATAAGGGCGTTGGAGATCTCATTTGCAGCGTATCCCTTGGCAAGCGCGCCTGCGTCAAGCTTTAACTCGCTGTCGTGGAAATACGCGGTCCTTGATATGAGGTCTAATTCAAGCAGAGAGATATCTATGTGCTTTGCTGCCTCGTCAAGCGTTTCCTGCTCGGGCAACACGCCCTCTTTTATGGCCGTTTTCCATACTGATGTCAACGCGCCTACTGTTATTGATGTATATCCCGATGTGACACGGTTCATGTGAGTTGCGTATTCGAGAAACTCCATCATGTCGCCTGAAATCTCAACGGGGGCGTTCGAGGCGTTGTTGTTGATAGTACAAAGGTTTACCTCTCCCTCGTATTCATTGTATATATCGAACATATGGTGATATTTGAACGCCTTGGCTTTAAAGACTTCAAGGTACACCTCGTAGTCGCTTTTTGAGGCTTCATACACTGTAATGGAAGCAAAGGAATCGAAAACATCGAACACCGTGTCTGAATATTTCTTTTTTGTAACTGTGCAGGAGAATAGAGAAGCGGTCAATACAAGGGTAAGCAAAAGAAGCGCGGTGGATTTGAATATTCTTTTCATTTTATTCTCCTTTCCATAGCAATACAATGGTATTTTATCACAAAAGTCGTTTTGTGTCAAGAAAAATCACAATATGAGGATAGTTCCGAGGTCGTAAAGCGGGGAGCTTGAGAGGGACACGGTCGCTTTTTTGTGCGCGTTGCAAAACTCTCGTATTTTGTCGTGGTCGGGGTGCGCTTTTATATCTCCGCAGAACAGCACGGCGTTTTCCAGAACGCCCGAAGCTCCGCCTATAAAGCCCGTTCCGTAGCCTTTGAGGCGAACATGCTCGGGGGTTATTTGCAAGGCGTCAATTCCCGCGCTTATCGCTGCCTTGTAAATTGAAGCGTCAGCGGTTATTATGGCGTTCTCCGACACGGTGACGGTCGAGCATTTTGCATATCCCTGAGGGGTGTGCAGTATGCTCAGCCCCTCGTCAGATGCAAGGGAGAGTATAGAGGCGGAGGCGTATTTTTTGTTGGCTATAATATTTTTACCGACAACAGCGCAGTTGAGAGGTATATCCTTGGGGTATTTATTAGCCGGTGCCTCGCAGACGCATTGGACGGAGTAGCCAAGCTTTATCAGCTCCTCAAATATACAAGCGTTCTCGGAGAGATATTGCCCATATGTAAATATCTTTTTCCCACAAACGAAAACGAGCATATCGGGATGAGATGCAACGGGAGCGGGGAGAGATAAAAGGGGAGGGAGCTTTATTATTTTGTCAACATACAGAGAAAGCCCTTTCTCTGTATG
>JAGCJD010000031.1 GCA_017648425.1 Clostridia bacterium
AACGCCCTCACGCGCGTCCTCTTTATCATCGGGAATGCTTATTCCCGCTCTGTCGGCAAGTATTTTGATTGCATCTACATAATCCACATTTTCGGCGCGCATAACGAATGTTATGGCATCGCCACCCGCTCCGCAACCAAAGCAATAAAAGCTCCTTGTGGCGGGAAATACGGTAAACGATGGCGTACGCTCGCTATGAAACGGACATGGAGATTGATAATTAGAGCCCGCTCGCTTTAAAGTAACATACGAGCCTATAACATTCTCTATATCGTTTCTGGATACTATCTCGTCAATTATTTCTCTTGGTATCATTCCTTGATACCTCGCCACACTCTTGGTATGTACAACGAAGAATACGCCTCAATTGCGTATCTATCTGTCATTCCAGAAATAAAGTCACAAGCGCATCTGTGCACTCCCTCTGCCTCACAATTGGCTCTGTACCCTGCGGGAAGCTTGTCGGGATTTTTTACATAATAATCAAACAATCTCATTAAAAGCTCCTGAGCCTTTGCGTCCTCCGCCTTTGCCACAGGATTTCTGTAAACATTCTCAAACAAAAATTCACGGAGCTTATCGGTAGCCTCCTGCACATGGGGCTCCATTGCTATATAGGGCTTATCGGTGCTTTGCTTTATTATTGACGACACCATTGTGTTTATTCTTTCGGAATGCGTTTCTCCCAAAATGCTCCTAAGTTCTGACGGAATGTCCTCTCGTTTGAGTATATCCGCGCGACACGCATCATCAATATCGTGATTGATATACGCAATTCTGTCAGCAAACTTTACAATTACTCCTTCAAGAGTTGACGCCATATTTTGACCTGTATGGTTTAATATTCCGTCACGGACCTCCCATGTAAGATTAAGTCCCTCTCCATTATTCTCAAGCTTTTCAACAACGCGTACGCTCTGCTTATAATGCGTAAAATCTGCATCAAAGCACTGTTGCATAGCATACTCTCCCGCATGACCAAACGGAGTGTGTCCTATATCGTGTCCAAGAGCCGCAGCCTCCGTAAGATCCTCGTTGAGCCTCAGCGCACGCGCAATTATCCGCGCTATTTGCGTAACTTCAAGAGTATGCGTCATTCTGGTTCGGTAATGATCACCCACCGGCGCTAAAAACACCTGCGTCTTGTTCATTAATCTTCTGAATGACTGACAGTGAAGTATCCTATCTCTGTCACGCTGAAATTCGGTTCGTATATTACAGGTATTATATTCCCTTTCGCGTCCTTTGCTTTTAGAGGTAAGACACGCAAACTCCGACAGCATTTGTTTTTCTCTTTCAAGAAAAATGTCCCTTACATTTGTTTCGCCCATTTGTGCCTCCTTTCGAATATCGTTCGATAATAACCGATGTAAAAATCCAATTCATATTAATATACGCAAAAAATCCCGAAAATACTTTTTTTATTTTAATTTTTTTAAAAAAATCGGCTCAAATCAGAAATTTGAGCCGATTTTCTTATACTATTTCATTTTTTCTTATAAACAGCACTCCAAGAGTGTTTCTTCCGCAGTGCGAGGAGATAGTACAGCCCGCACGAGTTACAAGGACTTCCTTGAATACTCCCATAGACTTTACCTGCTCAACGCACGCATCTATAATAGCGCTGTCACAGCCTGCGTGTGTCACAAATATTCTGCTCGTATCTATGTCAGATGCATCGCCTATTCTGTCAGCAATATATTTTTGAAGTTCAACAGCAAATTTTCCACGATACTTTTTGCCAACACCCATAGTGCCGTCCTTGACAACGATACACGGTTTTAGCTGCAACACGCTTGCGCCAAGTCGCTCAACAGCAGAGCAACGCCCGCCCTTATATAAAAACTCCAGATTGTCTATAACAAACGAAGCATCTACCTTTTTGGCAAGTCTTCCGCATTCCTCCGCTATACTGCACGCATCAGCGCCCTCTCGAGCCATCTCACAAGCGGTAAGAACCAAAAGTCCTCCTCCCGTTGAAAGATTTTTCGTGTCAACGACATAAACATCATCAAAATCCTCAGATGCAAGCTTTGCATTGTTATAGGTTGACGACATGCTTGAGCTCAGCGTGAAAAGTACGATGGAGTATCCCTCATTCACATGCTTTTCAAAAAAGCTCGAAAATTCCGCTATATTTACTGCCGCAGTTTTAGGAAGTTCCCCGCACCTCTCGTAATGTGAGTATATCATTTCGGTATCTATGTCAACTCCGTCAAAATACTCATTCTCACCTAAGGTCACTCTCAGGGGCAGTATTTTTATTTCATACTTTTCAATAAGCTCAGGACTAAGATCGCATGTACTATCACTTGCGATAAGCACTTTTTTGCTCATTTCTCTCTCCTTTTATTTTACAAACTCATCGTATATTGCTTTAAGCGCCTTGTTGAAATCGTGCTCCTCAATACCAACGATTATAGATCTTTCACTTGAACCCTGATCTATCATACGGATATTAACATATGCATTTGATATTGCATCAAAAACTCTTGCGGCAGTTCCTCTTGCCTTTACCATTCCTCGGCCAACGATAGCTATAAGCGCAAGTCCGTCCTCAATGGAAATGCTGTCAGGTCTTACCGCTCTGTTTATAGAGGAAATTATCTTATCGCGTATTCCGTCCAAAGACGAGCTGTTTACAACAATACTCATTGTATCTATTCCCGAGGGAAGATGCTCGAACGATATTTCGTGATCTTCAAGAACTTCAAGAACTTTTCTTCCAAAGCCTATCTCCGAGTTCATCATATCCTTTTCGATGCTTATAACGGAAAAGCCCTTCTTACCCGCAATACCAGTAATGACCTTTTCAGCATCATAATCCGAAGCCTCGGCTACTATCATAGTACCTCTGTCAGCGGGGCTGTTGGTATTCTTTATATTTATCGGGATACCTGCGTATCTCACAGGGAAAATTGCGTCCTCGTGAAGCACTGTCGCTCCCATGTAGGAAAGCTCTCTGAGCTCACTGTATGTGATAGTTTCAATTGAAGCGGGAGCTTCAATGATACGGGGATCTGCCATCATAAATCCTGATACATCAGTCCAGTTCTCATAAAGATCTGCCTCGGCAGCTCTTGCTACTATTGAGCCTGTTATATCAGAGCCTCCGCGTGAAAATGTCTTGATAGTTCCATTAGGCATTACTCCGTAAAATCCGGGGATAACCGCCTGCTTGTGTTGAAGAAGTTCGCGTCCCAACACCTCATTGGTCTTTTCCTCGTCAAATGTTCCGTTCTCCTTGAAGAAAATAACATTCTCCGCATCAATAAAGTCATACTTTAAATACTTTGCAAGAATCAGTCCATTGAGATATTCTCCGCGGCTAGCCGCATAGTCGCGACCTGAGTGTTGCTGCATTGATCTTTTTACATAATCAAGCTCGCCGCTAATGTCAAAATCAAGACCGAGTTCCTTTATTATTCCATTGTATCTGTCACAGATCTTTGAATAATACTCGTCAATATTTTCATGCTTACGCACCATTTCATAGCAGGTGTAAAGCATATCCGTAATCTTTGTGTCGTCCTTAAATCTCTTTCCGGGAGCTGACGGAACTACATATCTGCGGGCAGAATCTGCCTTTACTATACTTGCAACTTGTCTAAAATGCTCGGCATCAGCAAGGGAGCTTCCGCCAAACTTTACTACCTTAACCTTCATTGGTATTCACCTTTCTGTTTACAAATTTATGCAACTCTTTATATTATATAACATTTACGCCATATTGTCAATATTTCGCAACAAATTATTGCTCATTCAAAGCCTGACTTTCTATATATCTGCGCGCCTGAGTTGAGAAAAATTCATAATATTTGCCTTGATTATCCATAAGCTCTCTGTGAGTTCCCTCCTCGATAAGCTTACCGTTTTCAAGAACTATTATCTTTGTAGCTACCGTTGCGCTTGAAAGACGATGGGAAACGAATATAGTGGTCTTGTCCTTGCGCAGACGATCAAACTGATTGAATATCTCCTGCTCCGCCATAGGATCAAGAGACGCCGTGGGCTCATCCAGAATAAGAACATCTGATGTGCTGTAAAACGCTCTTGCTATTGCAAGCTTTTGCCACTGTCCTATGGAAAGCTCAATTCCCTCCTGCTCGAATATTCTCATAAGAGGAGTATTATATCCGAGGGGCAATCTTCCTATATATTCGTCCGCGTTCGCGCTTCTTGCAGCATCCTCAACATCGTGCTCTGAGTGCTCGCCTCTTATATCACCGAATTTAATATTTTCCTCTACGCTAAACGCATACTTTCCAAAATCCTGGAATATTATGCCGAACATGGAATACAGATCTCTTACATCATATTCCCTGAGATCATGACCGTCAAGCAATATCTGTCCCTCTGTTGGATCATAAAGTCTTGTAAGAAGCTTTATAAATGTTGTTTTTCCCGCTCCGTTAAGTCCGACAAGAACTGCCGTTTCTCCCGGGCGTATAGTCAGATTTATATTTTTAAGAACATCTCTTTCTGTTCCTGGATATCTGAAACTGACATTTTTAAACTCTATCGTATGAGCAGTGCCATGCTGAACATTTAACGGCTCTTCCGTCACAGGCACTATCTTAGGCTCTTCCTTCATGAAAGCAATAAGGTTATCTATGAACAGAGTTCCCTCATATACGCTCGCCGACACTGTGATAAGCGAGGAAACATTAGACGCCACCGATGTAAGAGCTCCCGTATAAAGCGAGTAATCTCCTATCTGCATTTCGCCCGAAAAGACCTTGAACGCTATCATTGCAAAGAATATGCAGTTGGCAAGTGAAGAAATCACCGTAATGCTTATAAGCCAGATATTCTCTCTTACAATAAGCTTGCGTACTCCCTTGTAATAGCCATCAAACACCTCGTCAAAGCTATCCGTGAACTTATCTCCGAGGTCAAACATTCTTATTTCCTTTACCATGTCCTTGTTGACCATGATGTCGGAATAATAGAGCATCTGTCTGCGATCCTTGGAGCGACGACGCATATACATAAAGTTTTTACGCCTGTAAGAAAAGCTTACTGCCGCCGTGGGGATAGAAAACAGTATCATTAATATGGACACCCACCACATATCGGGGGCTACGACCAGAACGACAACATAGGTCGTCAGTGTTATCAGCTTGCTTATCGCATCAAATGTAGAGGAAAGCACTGATATGGGACGCATTCCCGCCTCGCGGTTAGCATTTTCAAGCTTTTCATAGAACTCAGGGCGGTCAAACGAGGATATATCGATCTCCTTTGCCTTGTTCATTATTTGAAGCTTTACATGCCTTACCACCTTTTCTCCCGCAATTCTGGTAACTGCGGAATTAAGTCGGCTGACTACCTGCGTAAATATTCTGTACGCAAAATAGAAAATGAGCAAAAACATTACCATCGAGCCCCAGAAAACTACCTGATATGTGCTTCCCGTTGCTTCGGCTATAAGCTTTTCCGATATGACATTTTGAAGCTCATTAAGTATCTCCTTTGAGATAAGAGAGCCGATTATCGGCAAAAGTCCTGTAAATATCGTAATGATAAGTAATGCAAATAATATCCAATGTCCCGTATCCCATACCATTTTAAAGGTATAGAAAAGTCTTGAAAAGAAGCCCTTTATAAGCTCTTTTAAAAATCTGGGAATATCCTTTATTCCATTTGGTGGCACAACTCTGTTGTACGGCTCTTTTATGCCTCCTGTCGGAGGCGCTTTTCTTTTTTCTGCCATAGTTTATGCCATTCTCTCGGAAAGCTTTTCGCCGCCGAGTATATGAAAATGCAAATGCTTTACGCTTTGACAGCCGTTTTCACCGCAGTTGGTTATCACGCGGTATCCCTCCGAGAGTCCAAGCTCACTTGCTATTTTAGGAATTACCTCGAATATGTGTGAAACATATTCACTGTTATCACTGTTGATCTCATTCGTTGATGCGATATGCTTTTTGGGGATTATAAGCACATGAACGGGCGTTTGAGGAGCTATATCATGGAAAGAAAAACAGAGTTCGTCCTCATAAACTTTATTTGAGGGTATTTCGCCTGCGGCGATTTTGCAGAATAAGCAATCCATATTGATTTTTCCTCCGAAATATGTTAAAATATAATACAAAGAAATTATATCATATTTTCATTTGAAAGTCAAGGTAAGACAATGAATTTACACGAATTTATACCAACAAAAGACCTATGGGAGCTTCTGAGGGAAAGCAACAAAAAAACAGTAATGTACGGAATGGGAAACGGCGCTGACAAAATACTTGCCGTTTGCGAAAAATACGGCATTGAGGTATGCGATTTTTTTGCAAGTGACGGTTTTGTCCGCGGGCACAGCTTTCACGGTAAGAAAGTTCTCAGCTATTCGGAGATCACGAAAAAATACGGAGCGGAAAACATAAATGTATTACTTTCCTTTGCCTCATGTCTTCCCGATGTCATAGAGAATTTCAAAAAAATAAACTCGGAGTGCGCTCTTTTTGCTCCCGATGTTCCCGTATGCGGTGACACGCTTTTTACGCTGGATTTTGCTCGCAGACACAAAAGCGAGTTGGAGCAGGTATATACACTGTTGAGTGACGAACAATCGAAAATTATATTCAAAAATGTTATTTTTTATAAGATAACGGGAAAAATAGACTATCTTTTCAACGCTGTATCCGACAAAGACGAGGTGTTTTCAGAGCTTATCTGCGCAAATACAATAAGACGGTACGCAGATCTCGGGGCATAC
>JAGCJD010000032.1 GCA_017648425.1 Clostridia bacterium
AGCAACAAAGCTTCTTGAATGTATCGTTACGGGCGCTTGCGACAAAAAGAATGCTCGTATAGTAGCAAAGTCAATAATCTGCTCGTCACTGTTCAATGCGGCAATGTTCGGCGCTGACGCGAACTGGGGCAGAGTGCTTTGCGCAATAGGATATAGCGGAGCTTTGGTAGATGTTACCAAGGTCAGCGTTGAGTTTGAGTCTGCAAAGGGAAGAATTCTTGTTTGCGAGAATGGATCTGGCGTTGAATTTTCAGAGGACAAGGCAAAGGAAATACTTCTTGAGAACGAGATACGCATACTTATAGGACTTGGCGATGGAAATGCCGATGCTGTTGCATGGGGCTGTGACCTTACATACGATTATGTAAAGATCAACGGCGATTACAGAACTTGATTTTGGGGGACTTATGGAGATAAACAATATGCAAAGAGTGCAGGTAATTACCGAGGCACTTCCTTACATAAAAAAATACTACAACAAGATAATCGTAGTTAAGTACGGTGGTAACGCAATGATAAACGAGGAGCTTAAACAGGCGGTAATGGGAGATCTCGTTTTACTTGCTCTCATAGGCATAAAGGTCGTTCTCGTACACGGCGGCGGTCCTGAAATTACGGAAATGCTTGGAAAGATAGGCAAAGAAAGCAAATTTGTCAATGGGCTCAGAGTTACCGACAAGGAAACAGTTGACATTGTTCAAATGGTTCTCGCGGGAAAGATAAACAAAAATCTTGTAAATCTTATTGAGAATAAGGGCGGAAAGGCTATTGGTCTTTGCGGAATAGACGGTCATATGATCGAGGCTGAGGTTCTTGACGAAAAGCTCGGCTATGTCGGAGAAATAACTAATGTAAATGTACAGCCTATTCTCGATGTTATTGATAAAGGCTATATTCCCGTAGTTTCCACCGTAGCATGTGACAAAGAGGGAAACACATACAATATCAACGCAGATACGGCTGCCGCACGAATTGCGGGTGAGCTTCAAGCAGAGTGCCTTATCTCAATGACGGATATTGAAGGAATATTGCGTGACAAAAACGATCCCTCAACTCTCATTTCAAAGATATATGTGAGTGATGCGCCTCAGCTTATGAAAGAGGGAATAATCAGCGGAGGAATGATCCCCAAGGTCAACTGCTGTATAGAATCCATACGCAGAGGAGTAAATAAGGTGTTTATAATTGACGGACGCGTTCCTCATTCCATACTTATAGAAACTCTGACAAATGAGGGTATGGGAACAATGTTTATATCGGGAAATAAGTATCCGAAATAATTTGTGGTGTGAATTTTATGAATGTAGTAGATAGAGATAATCAATATGTTGCATCAACATATGCGAGATTTCCCGTTTGTATAACATCAGGAAAGGGCTCTCTCGTATATGACGATAAGGGTAATGAATATATAGATCTTGCAACGGGTATTGCCGTAAATACCTTTGGTGTTGCGGATAGCGAGTGGGTAAACGCAGTCAAAGCGCAGCTCGACCAGCTTCAGCACACATCAAATCTTTATTACAGCGAGCCGTGCTCAACACTTGCGCAAATGCTTTGCGAGAGAACTGGAATGAAAAGAGTATTTTTTTCAAATTCGGGAGCAGAGGCAAACGAGTGCGCGATAAAGGCTGCAAGAAAATACGGAGAAAAAAACAAGGGTAGTGGATACACTATTATAATCACGCTGAAAAACAGTTTCCACGGACGCACGCTGACAACTCTTGCGGCAACGGGACAAGATGTTTTTCACGCAGACTTTTTACCGCTGACGGAGGGCTTTGTTTATGCGAATGCCAACTCCAAGGAGGATATAATAAGTCTTTCAGAGCAGAATAAGTGCTGTGCCGTTATGTTTGAGGTGGTTCAGGGCGAGGGAGGAGTAATGCCTCTTGATAAGGATTTCGTTAAGTGGCTTGAAGACTTTGCGCGTAAGAACGACCTGCTTCTGGTGGCTGATGAGGTTCAGACGGGTAACGGACGCACGGGTGAGCTTTACGGATATATGAATTACGGAATAACCCCCGATATCGTGTCAACGGCAAAGGGGCTTGGCGGAGGTCTGCCAATAGGCGCCACAATGCTTGGTGATAGAGTGCAGGATATTCTTGGAGCAGGAATGCACGGCTCGACCTTTGGTGGCAACCCTGTATGCTGCGCGGGAGCGATAAATGTAATTTCAAGGCTTGATAATGACCTGCTTGATGCAGTTAAGAGAAAGAGCGAATTTATTTTCAAGGAGCTTGAGAACTGTAAGGGAGTAAAGAGCGTGTCTGGACTTGGACTTATGATAGGAGTTGAGTGCGAGCGCCCCACAGACGAAATAGTAAGAGAATGCAGAGAAAACGGAGTGCTGGTTATAAAGGCTAAGAGCAAGGTAAGGCTTTTACCAGCGCTTAATATAGAAGATGAATTACTCAAAAAGGCGATAAATATTTTAAAGGAGGC
>JAGCJD010000033.1 GCA_017648425.1 Clostridia bacterium
CCTCGGCTTTCCCTCGGTAAGAGTTCCGGTCTTGTCTAATAACAGATATTTGACCGAACAAAGCCTTTCGAGCGCCTCGGCGCTCTTTATAAGAATTCCCGACTCTGCAGCTCTCCCGGTTCCTACCATGACCGCCGTTGGCGTAGCAAGTCCCAAGGCGCACGGGCAGGAGATAACAAGAACCGAAACAGCACAGTCAAGAGCCCTGCCAATGTCCCCCGTAACCATAAGCCACACTACAAGCGTCACGGCGGAGATTGCCATCACTGTCGGCACAAAAATGCGACTTACTCTATCCGCCATGCGCGCTATCGGCGCTTTCGAAGCGGCAGCCTGTTCAAGAAGACCTATAATTCTCGAAAGCGTTGTATCCTCACCAACGCGTGTCGCTTCTATTTTTATATATCCGGCTGTAAGCGTGCAAACAGCGCTTACCTTGTCGTTTACAGTCCTTTCTGCGGGAATGCTTTCTCCGGTCAGAGCAGATTCGTCCACTGCGCCCTTGCCCTCAATTATTATTCCGTCAACAGGAACGGTCTCTCCTGCCTTTATCGTCACAATGTCCCCTACTTGTATATCCGTGAGCGGTATCTCAATCTCCTCTCCACCTCGAATTACCGTTGCCGTGTCGGGCAACATCGAGGCAAGCCTGCCAATAGCCCTCCGAGTGCTCGCCTTTGCCCGTCCTTCAAGCATTTTTCCAAGCGAAACAAGCGTAAGTATCATAGCGGCAGACTCAAAATAAAGCCCGTGAGCATATTTATGAGCAGACTGCATATCCCCATTCTTGTAGCTCAAAGCTATAAGAACAAGCATTGCCGTTCCATACACAAGCGAAGCACCCGAGCCTATCGCAATAAGCGAATCCATGCTCGGCGCAAGCCTTATTAGCGAAGAAAATCCGCTTTTAAAAAATTTGAAATTCAAAATAACCACGGGTAAGGTAAGGCACAACTGCGCTATCGCAGACACAAGTGGGGCAGTAAGAGCCGTAGGAAGCGGAAGCGAGAGCATTCCCCCCATGGCTACATACATAAGCACTGCCGAAAGCACACATGAGGCTATCAGCCTTGTAAGCTCGCTTTTTTGCTGAGCCTCTGTTATGGCATCTCGCTCAGCCGTATCGGCAAGCAAGGAATATCCCCCTTTTTTCAAAGCCCTTTTAAGGGTGGAAAAAAGCTCCTTTTCGTTAGTATCATCGGGAACGGTAACGCACAGCGTGTTAGTCAGCAAGCTAACACTAACAGACTGCTTGCCGCACACCTTGCCCGCCGCCCTCTCAACATGAGCGACACAAGCGGAGCAGCTCATTCCCTTAACTGCATATTTTAACCTTTTCAAGCAAACATTCTCCTTAATAAAACTGATTTTATTATACCCTTGACACCGTGTTTTGTCAAGCAAATTAAAAAAATTGCATATCGGTATTGAAAAACGCTTGCGAATGAGGTATAATAGGTTGATTGGATATTTATTTTGTGAGGTACTTTAAATGGGATATTTCAGAGATAGCAAAATAATAGTAGTAAAGGTAGGAACATCCACGCTCACACACGGGACGGGACACCTAAATCTGCGCAGGATAGAAAAACTTACCAAGGTGCTTTCCGATATGAAGAATTGGGGCGTAAAGGTAGTTCTCGTTTCCTCGGGCGCAGTAAGCGCGGGAATGGCAAAAATGGGCTTTGGATATATTCCCTCTACCCCCGAAGAAAAACAAGCAATGGCGGCAGTGGGACAGAGTGAGCTCATGAAGATATACGATAGATTTTTCTCTGATTACGGACATACAGTAGCCCAGATACTTATGACAAAGGAAGTCCTTTCCAACCCCGAAAGACGCGCGGCGGCAGAAAACACCTTCCGCAGACTGTTGGAAATGAACTGTATCCCGATAGTAAACGAGAACGACTCCGTCTCTACCGACGAGCTGACTAAATTCGGCGGAAACGATATTCTTTCCGCTTATGTAGCAGAGCTCGTTGGCGCAGATCTCTTGCTCAACCTCTCCGATGTTAACGGACTTTACGACAGCGATCCGAGAAGCAATTCCGATGCAAAGCTGCTTGACAGAGTTGAAAATATAGATGATGAGATAATCGCCATCGCAGGCGGTGCGGGAACGGAAAGAGGAACAGGCGGAATGATAGCAAAACTCAACGCCGCAAGAATGGTGACAGAGCAAGGGATTCCCATGTTCATTCTCAACGGTCACGATCCCGAGGTTCTCTATACTCTGCTTGACGGCGGTCATGTCGGAACATATTTCACCGCAAAAAAGGCGGATAAGAAATGACCATAGCTCAAAAAAGGGACAGAATGTCCCGCATAGTATCCGAGCTTGAAAAAATATATCCCGAGGCAGTGTGCGCCCTGGAATACGGCGGTGAGCCATGGCGGCTCATGGTAATGGCTCGACTTTCGGCGCAATGCACGGACGCAAGAGTAAACGAGGTCTGTCGCGTGCTGTTCGATAGATTTCCCACGCTTGATCTTCTGGCAGAGGCACCCGTTGAGGAGATAGCCGATATAGTCCGCCCCTGCGGATTGTGGAAAACCAAATCCGACAATATAAAAAGCGAGTGCATCATGCTCCGTGACCGATTTGGAGGTGAGCTTCCCGACACAATGGAGGAGCTTCTTGAGTTCCCGGGAGTCGGCAGAAAGATCGGAAATCTTCTGCTTGGTGACGTTTGGGGGAAGGGAG
>JAGCJD010000034.1 GCA_017648425.1 Clostridia bacterium
CGACACGCTCGGAAGACATTCAAGCATTGCTTACAGGATAATTTTTGCCAATATAAAAATCTTTCTTCCCGTGCTTGACCTCATCTGCAAAAAAAGCGGAGGTGAGCTCAATGCTCTTATGAGAACCACCGTTGCCTTTACCCAAATGAACGGCTCATCTGCGTCAAATGTTATCCCGCCCGAGGCTTCAATGGTGTCAAATATACGCCTTAATCCCATGGACACCATGGATTCCGCGCTCGAATATATAAACAGCACGGTAGATAACGAAAGAGTAAAGATTTCCGCCATACACGGCATAGATCCAAGCCGTATCTCCACCACCGATTGCGAGGGCTGGACCAAGATATCCACCGCAGTTGCGTCAACATGGAAGGGCTGTATAGTTTCTCCCTATCTCATGGTACAATGCTCCGACTCCCGCCACTGGGGAAGGATCTCCGATAAGGTCTATCGCTTTTCAGCCATGGATCTTACAGCCGAGGAGCGAGCGACCATACACGGCAACAACGAAAGCATAAGAATAGAAACTCTTGAGCGCTCGGTAGAATTCTATATACGCCTTATCAAGCAGTGTTAGTTCAAAAGCAACTCTATTCTGCCTCTTGACAAAGACATGCTAAAAGTATATAATATATTTTAGGGTCTAAAATGACTTTATAATTATTAAATTAAAAAGGAGTATTTATGGCTACACCAAACTTTTTGACGAACCCAACCAAGGATCATCCGCTTTATAACAATTTCGTTAAAACAGGATTGATCAACAGAATTATCAAGCTCGCAGTACTTGCGGTAATCATTATCTGCTTGATATCAGCGTACTTCACACCTGTATTTACAATCAGCAAGACTATCAAGAGCTCTGCCGTGTCTTCTGACGAGGTAATCTACAAGAACAGCGTTTCGTACACCATGTCCGAGCTGCTTGACGAGCAGAAAAAGCTCAATGATGAGGAGCTTTACTTTGCAGATGTCGAAGAGAGCGTTGCTTATCTCCGCAACAAGGATTTCTCCGAGATAGAGCGCATCAAAAACCTTGAAAAGGCTTATGACAAGATCAACAACCGCCTTAAAACCTCTAATGTTATCGAAACCGAAATATATGAACTTGCCGACAAATATCCCGCTGCTTATATTGCATTGGCAGAGGAAGCAGACGCTATCACCCGATATGTAGAAAACAATAATGGCAAGCTTATCCCCGACATCAACTCGGCAAAGGTTGCAATATATGTCAAGGATCTTGAATATGCAAAGATAGATAATCTTACAAAGACCTTTACAAAGGAGCTTGAGGCAAGAAACACCGATGGTGTTTATGAGTTCCTTTCACAGGCAGAGCTTCTCGGCGAGGCTTACACCGATGAATATGTAGCAGCGATGAACGACCTTGCAAGCAAATATCTCGTAGCAGACTACACCATTGACGAGGAATTCTGCGCTAATCTCTATGAGTTCATGGATGTTCGCAGATTTATTCCCGCATCTGCTATGACAGAGGATATTGCGCTTTCAATAGATGTATATGATGACATGGCAAGCTCATTCCTTGCATCCTATGCAAACAGCAACATAAAGGAGTATGAGTCCGAATACATTTATTTTACATACGATGTTGACACCGACGAGGTAGTTTACGAGCAGCACAGCCTTGTAAATTCGTTGAACAAAGCAACAACGGTCATGAAGTATGGCACTATGATAGCAATTGCAATAGCCGTTATCGCTATGATACCCACAGTGATAGGAATTATCACCAAAAAGCAAAAGAAGCTCAGAAATCTTGCAATCATGTATGTATTGCTCCCCATAGAGGGCACAATGACATTCTTCACGGCTTGTACGATGAGCGGAATTTCATCAAAATCAAATGCAACTGCCGCAACCGCTGAGGGTGTAGAAGCAATATGTGACCTTGGAAACATCATTTCCTCCACACTTCTCGTAGCCGTTCTCGTCCTCGTAGCCGTTATCGCAACAAAGATCATGATCTCCATTTACGGATCAAAATTCAGAAAATGGCAAAAGACCGCTCAGGCAGAGTTTGAGGCTCAGCAAGCGGCTGCCGCAGAGCAAGCACCCGCAGAGGAAGAGAGCAACTAATAACCCCCCTTCCCTATAAAAAGGGCATAAAAACAGAAATAACCCTTGACTGCACACCTGCAAGTCAAGGGTTATTTCTGTTCGCTCTTGATATCTATCATCCTTTGTTATCCTCTCTTTCGTTAGCCTGCCTTCTACCTTTGAAAATCTCACTCTCAAGCACAAATTCTCTTTTCCAACGGGAAATAACGCTTTGCTTCTCATGATATTACCTGAATAAAAGGCGAGTTTTTCTTTTTTGACCATCTTCATAGGCGTTCATATGTCTGACGAGCCGAGCAATTTTTTGCCTTTGCATACCTATTACAAAAGCGCTCCCAATCTATCTTCTGCGTAACACCGCCGTGAATTTTCTCCTCCGCTCGGGTCGCTATTACTGACCTCTCGTAACAGTCTGGATTTAAGTGTTCATTGGCACGCCCTCCTTGATTACGCTTTTATTATAGCACATATTTTTTCGCTTTGCAATAGACAATTTGTAAGAAGTTTACAATATTTTTTTGTATAATACGCAGAAATTGGAGCTTTTCACAAAAAAATTCTTTACAAACCCCGCTCACCTGTGATATAATAGATTTATAGTGGTGCAAAAAAATGCGTTTGCGTAGTACAAATACTGCGCAAACGCATTTTTTATTGTCTATCAACTGTTATCACAGTAAAATAAGAGCCGTTTATCTGCTTTATCCTGCGCTCTATCTCGTCACATATCTCCCCGTCTGTCATCTTGACCTCAAAAGGAACAGTAATATCAAAAATAAGGTTTGAATGTGTAACACCCTCTACAAATCGAAAATCGTGAATGGATATCCTAGTGTCAACCGTTTTCGAGACCTCAAGCGCAAGTGAGCTAAGCTCCGACACGCGCTCGTCATTGGTAACTATCGGGTCCATATGTATAGTCGCCCGAACGCCAAGCTCATCATACAAACGCCTTTCAACCGTATCAATTATGTCGTGTATAAGATATACATCCTGAGCGCCATCGACCTCAGCGTGCAAGGAAGCTATCGTTTTTCCAGTACCATAACTGTGCACCACCATGTCGTGAATGCCTATTATCTGCTCGTATTCGCCTGCAATGCCTGCAATGCTTTCAACGATCTCGGGAGATGGAGGAGCGCCAAGTATAGAATTTTTTGTTTCATTCAGTATCTTTATTCCCGATACGAATATTATCACCGAAACGATAACACCCATATAAGCGTCCGTCTGAAAATCAGTAAATCGGCTTATTATGGCTGATACAAGCACGGCAGATGTAGCCAACGCGTCCGAAATGCTGTCCACCGATGTCGCCCTAACGACCGAAGAACCAATACGCCTAGCAACACGCCTGCCCGACAATCCGAGCCACAGCTTTACGACTATTGAAATACCAAGCGCTATCATAACCGCTGTGCTGAAATTAGAGGGTTCTGGATTAAAGATCTTATGCACCGACTCCTTAAAAAGTTCAAATCCCACCAAAAGTACAAGGAACGAAACTATCATAGAAGCAACATACTCAATACGAGCGTGTCCAAATGGGTGATCTCTGTCGGCAGGCTTTGCCGACATCTTAAAGCTGATAAGAGAAATTATCTGAGAGCCCGCATCTGAAAAATTGTTCATAGCATCGGCTGTGACGGCAATAGAACCGCTTATAGTACCAAATATAAGCTTTAATATCGACAAAGCAAGATTGGCAACAATTCCGATAATACTCATCATAACCCCGTATGCGTGACGCACCGATGGCAACTCTACCCTATGGTGGTCCTTAATACACAACCTTGAAAGTACTCGTATCATATCCGCTCCAAAATAATTAAAATCTGAAATATAAAAAGGGATTGTATCCCGAGTCAACTATATAGCAAGTGCATATTATCAGCAAAAAAACAGAAAGAGCATTTGCAAGCGCGGAAAACGCAAGCGGTCTTTTGAGTCTGAGCTTTGCAAACACATTAAAAGCAAACGGCGTACAGCCGATCGCCATTATAAGCAAGAACGGAATGTTTCTCAAAAGCTCAAAAAGCGCATCGTTACTCCAAAGTGAGCACCCCACACCAAGCATCTGTCCAAAAACAAGTAACGCTCTGCCATCGCCAAGCGTCCCGTTGCTTTCAAAGATAAGCCAGCCTATCAAAATAAGCATCAGCGCATAGGCGTGCCCAAAAAAGCGCGGAGCTCTGTCAATAAGCTTTAAAATAAAGGTCTTTTCCAATGCTATTATCACAAAGAAATAAAGACCCCAAAGTAAAAAATTAACAGCCGCCCCATGCCATATACCCGTCAACAGCCAAACAGCAAGCAAATTGAGATATGTCCTTGCTATCCCCCGCCGATTTCCGCCCAGAGGGATATAAACATACTCGCGAAACCAAGAGGAAAGCGTAATATGCCACCGCCGCCAAAACTCCGTAATGCTCCTCGACACATAAGGATATCTGAAATTTTCGGGGAACTCAAAGGCAAATATCCTGCCAAGTCCCCTTGCCATATCCGAATATCCAGAAAAATCAAAATATATCTGAAATGAAAAAAATATAATACAAAGCCAAGCGCCGAGTACAGTTCCGTTATGCTCCGAATATCTCGCCAATCTCTCGTAGCTCTCACCCGCGCCATTAGCGAGTAAAAGCTTTTTTGCAAGTCCTACCGCAAATAGCCTCACCCCCTCAACACACTTAAACAAAGAGTGTTTTCTCTTTTTAAGCTCAGTGGCTACATCGCTGTATCTTACTATCGGTCCCGCCACAAGCTGAGGGAAAAGAGAAACATAAGCTACAAACAAAAAAGGATTTTTCTGCGCCTCGCATACATGTCTGCGAACATCTAAAACATACGATAACGCCTGAAAGATATAAAACGAGATGCCCACGGGAAGCTCTATCCCCAACGGCTCAAATCCAAAAAGCATAAGCATCGGATCAAGATATTTAAATGCCAGCAATATGCCCGCGTTTGCGATCACAGCAACGCCGACAAGTATATTCGCCCCTCTGCCGTCCCCCAGAGTGTATATAAAAAATCCAAGCGCATAATTCAAAAGGCAAACAAACAGCAAAAGAGGCAAAAGACTTGGTTGCGCTATTCCATAAAAGATAAGACTTGCAATAAGAAGCACATATCCCTTACCTCTAAACGGCGCGGCAAAATAAGCCAAAAGAGTCAGTGGCAGAAAATGGGACCAAAATTCAAGAGAAGAAACAAGAATA
>JAGCJD010000035.1 GCA_017648425.1 Clostridia bacterium
AGTTGGAATAGTTCTTTATGGATTATCTCCTTTTGGATCAAACCCAAAAGATCTGGATTTAAAGCCCGTAATGACTATGAAGACCGTAATATCTCATGTGAAAACTATTTATAAGGGAGATACGGTAAGTTATGGTTGTAAATATATAGCCGATAAGGAAAGGGTTATAGCAACCGTTCCTCTTGGCTATGCCGATGGCTTTTTACGCTCAAACGGAACTACGCTTGGATTTCTCTTGATAAACGGACGCAAAGCTCCGATAGTCGGTTCTGTATGTATGGATCAGCTTATGATAGATGTAAGCGATATTGAAAAAGTCTGTGTTGGTGACGAGGTTACTGTGTTTGGTGACAGCGACCTTATATGTACTGCTGAGGATATTGCGCGCGCAAATAATACTATCAATTACGAGATAATTTGTTCTGTTGGAAAAAGAGTTCCCAAGGTGTTCATTGAGAATGGAGAATATAAGGCCGTTTACTATGGACTTCTTGATCATACTGTTAAATGATATATGCCTTACGCATCTGTCTGGTGCGTAAGGCATTTTTTGTTATTCAAAAATATCAAGCTGTGCCGATTGAACGGGTTGCTCTGCGCGATAAGGAATACCCAAATGCTCGTAAGCAAATTTGGTTACGCAACGCCCTCTGGGTGTACGGCTTAAATATCCTATCTGTAAAAGATATGGCTCATAAACATCTTCAAGCGTTATCGCTTCCTCTCCAACCGTTGCCGCAAGCGTTTCAAGACCGACAGGACCGCCATCATAAAACTTTATAATAGTTTCGAGCATTCGTCTGTCCGTATTGTCAAGACCTAAGGCGTCTATTTCAAGACGCTGCAACGCATAATTTGCAATCTTGCTGTTTATTTCGGCATACCCCTGAACCTGAGCAAAATCTCTGACACGCTTTAAAAGTCTGTTGGCAATTCTCGGTGTTCCTCTTGAACGTGATGCTATCTCATAAGCTCCGTCATCGGTTATTGGAAGACCAAGTATTCCCGCGCTTCTTTTAACAATAGTTGTAAGTTCCTCGGCTGAGTACAGTTCGAGTTTAAGCATTACTCCAAAGCGGTCGCGCAAGGGAGTAGTTAGCTGACCTGCGCGTGTTGTCGCGCCGATGAGCGTAAAACGGGGAAGATCTATTCGAATGCTCCTTGCCGCAGGACCCTTTCCAATTATAATATCAAGCGCGTGATCTTCCATGGCAGGGTAGAGTATTTCTTCCACTGAGCGAGAAAGACGGTGTATCTCGTCAATAAAAAGCACATCTCCCTCGGCAAGATTAGTAAGCAATGCAGCGAGGTCTCCTTGCTTTTCAATGGCAGGACCTGATGTAACTCTTATGTTTACACCCATTTCGGTCGCAATAATATTTGAAAGAGTTGTTTTACCTAAGCCGGGAGGGCCGTACAGCAAAACATGGTCAAGGCTCTCTCCTCTCATTTTTGCGGCTTCAATGTATATTTTAAGATTTTCCTTTGCCTTTTCCTGTCCTATATAATCGTCCAGCGTTTTTGGGCGGAGCGAATTTTCCGAATCGCTGTCGTCACTTATGGCAGACGATGTCATTATTCTGTTTTCAAAATCAAATTCTTCCGATATATCCATCATGACCTCCGACAAAAGAAATTATCTCATTAATTTTTTAAGCGCAAGCTTTATTATCTCGTCCAATTCAAGACCGACTGTATCTATGCTCCGAAGAGCGTTAAGCGCTTCTGTTCTTGAATAACCGAGAACAGCCAATGCGTCCTGAGCATCGGAAAGCTTGTTTGATGACGATACATCAGATGTATCCATAGCGGTGTCTGCATACTCAACATCGGTAGCTTGACTTTTAAGCTTGTCCTTTAATTCAAGTATTATTCTGGCGGCGGTCTTAGGACCGATACCGTTTGCCTTAGCAATAGCCTTTTTATCATCGGTGCATATTGCCAAAGCAAGCTTTGATGGGGAAAGTTGAGAAAGAATGGAAATTGCAGCCTTAGGACCGACACCTGACACGGTTATCAGTAATTTGAATGCTGAAAGCTCCTCGGTTGAAATAAATCCGAACAGCTCCACACCGTCCTCTCTTACCGCCATATAACTGTATAGTTTTACTGTTGGAGGCTCGCTTGCAGTGTGTCTGGGGGGCATGGAGGAATAAGTGTTTTGTGTTATCGTCATTTTATATCCAACGCCGCCTGCGTCAATTACCGCAAAGCCCTGTTCAAGCATTGCGAGCTTACCGTTGATGTAATAAAACATTTGCTTTTCTCCGTTTATCTCTTTACTTTTTGTTGAATTTAAAAAATCTCTTTTTCTTGCTCTTTTCTTTATCCTTAGGCTCAACAGACTGTGATAAAAGCTGCTCGTAGTCCTCGTCAAAATCTTCAAGCGTCCAAGGTGTGATTATATCTTGTTCAAGTCTTGATTTGAATAGTGTTCTTTTTAGTACAAGGTCTGCTACACAGAAGATTATGAAGGTGGAAATCCCCATGAGCGATATGATAAATCCAACCTTGTAAATTCGGGGGCTGTATTTGAATTCTATCGAATGCTCTCCGACATCAGCTATATCAAAGGCAATAAGCGCGTCAAGTGTCTTGTATGTTTCGACCTGCTCGCCGTCAACATAAATGTTCCAGCCCTCATCATAGGGTATTGATGTCATTATCATAGAGCCATTTTCAACAGTTGTTATAGAGCCCGTAATATAGTCGTCCTTGCAATTATCATTCGATATAAACATGGGGTTATCCGAAAGATCGGCAAAGCATTCCTCAAATATAGGACGATCGATATACCAGATATAATCGCAACCGTTGTTTATTGACAACGAGCTGTCTTGAAGCGTCATTTTTACATTTACTTCTTCCCCCGCCTCAAACCAACCAAGAGATACGATACATCTGGTGTCGTTGCCTAGATATTTGCCCAAATTCTTTTTGTTAACCTTAATGGTACATTCCTTAGGAGAGTTAGATGGAGTATAGAAGTAATATTCGGCAGCCTCGTTCGCAACAAAGCTGAATGAAACAGTGGCGGTTGTTTCTTCGTCAGTAGGAGTAAATGTAGTGTTGTTATAATTTGATACCACTGTACAGCCCGAATTAGACCTCTTGTATTCTTTTATAGGCTTGTATATTTCAGGAACAGCATCATACCCACACAATGCGCCTACAAGAGCGTTTTGTTTTTCAAAATAGGTTTTATAGCTCTCAAATTTGAATTCGTTGACATTCTCCGAAACACCATAAGCAAGTGAAAGGGAGTATGGGTTTTCGTAGACATCATATTTTTCTCCCGAAATGACCTCGTTGTAATAATGCGAAAGCTTTTCGGAGTTGCTGTAATCAATAACATACTTTACATCAAGCAATGAGTCGCTTACAGGTGTTCCGCCCAAATATCTGGAGAGGTGAGATCGAGAAGCGTATCCCATGTTGCCAAGAAATTTTATTTGTGATGCGTTAAGTGTCGATGTAGAGTTTGACAATCCTCGTAATCCTAACGCCATATTGTCATTGAATTTTCTGAAAATAGTCTTTTCAGCGCGATAAAATGAAGTGTCGTATTCATTTAGTTCTTCAACAACGGGTAAGAGACCGCCGATATATTCGTTATATCCACTGTAATTTGAATATGTTACATCATCATCAAACTGCACGGTAAGCGCAATAGCGTTACAGAACAGCTCTATGCAAATTACAGAGGCAAGTATAGCTGTAACACCCTCTCTCATTTTGGGCTTTTTCGTTCTCATTAAAACGCATAGTACGGCAAACAAAATTATAGTTATGAGAACAGTCACCCATACAGTGTAGAATGTCGCCAGCTTTTCGTCCGAAACGACATAGGTCTCGAATTCGTTCTTTTGACAAACAGCGGTAAAAAGTATAATAAACGCCGAGGTCGCAAGAATGAATTTTTCGTTAAATTGTCTTAGATTTCCAAAGCCCTTGTATCCCAAAACCAACAAAACAAAGCAGAACATAAAGCTATATCTGTGATTGAGCCAGTTAGGATTTTGAAATCCGTGCCATATAAGGTCCAACGGACTTGCAATAAAGCAAATTACAAAGAAGCAAAGCAATGCAAGGGAAGCGATCTTTTCTCTCGTCTTGATAGCTCTTGCAGTGAAATATACAGGTATCATAAACAAAACAAGCAATCCGCAGTAAACGAACGGAAGTCCCTCGGGACGGACAGTGTCGTATGTTCCGGGAAGAAATTTCGTAAAGAAATCAAGCAGATCGAATTTTGCTTTTAACGCCCAACTTGGATTTGAGAAATCATTCTTACCAAAGGTAAGGGAATAGTACGCCGCCAAAAGGATAACTGTCGATATAGCGGCTGACAGGACTGAAAACAGCCCAAATCTTAAAAACGATTTTATTCCATGCTTTTTTTCTGCGTGAGGATTGCGTATTTCCTCGCCATGAGCGGTGTAAAAATAGAAGAAGTATATCACGCAGTAAATGCAGACCATGTATCCGATATAGTAGTTGCTCATTATTGCAAGAGCAAGGGAAATAACGAATAGCTTGTAGCGTCTGTTCTTAATAAGCTGCTCAATTCCGTAGGTAATGAGCGGTAGCCAGAAAACAGCGTCTATCCACATGATATTGTTATGGTGGACTACTGTATAAGCGCAAAGCGCGTACATGGCAGAAAAGGCAACCACCATTATCTTGTTTGGATGTGCCGAATTTTTGTGCAGATATATGCCAAAGCAAAGTCCGCAAAGTCCTATCTTCAGTAGTATCATGACGAGCAATGCTTCGAGCATATAGCCGTCAGGAAACAGCGCTACTATATAAGAGAGCGGGCTTGCAAGATAGTAAGCATACATTCCCATATACTCACCGCCCAAGGCGCGTGAAAATGTGTATAAAAAGCTTGTCTCGCCTTGTATAGCGTTCTTCAAGGACTCAAAAAAATAAACATACTGACCGTTCAAGTCAAGAACAAGTACAGAGCCATTACCAAATGGGTGAATTCCCATTGAGAGATATATGAGATATATCAAAGCAACGGGGACAATAAAGGAGTATGCAAGATACGAGGAGCTCGAGCAGGATATTTTGTTTTGCGCGGTCACGAGAATCTCTCGGAGCTTTTTGAGAGGATTGAATTTTTTTGAAACTTCGTTCATTCGTCCACGCCTTTCTTAACAAACCTTTTTACAGCCTTTTCAAGCTTTATTCTATCTATCGTCATATCGTGAGAGCAACCCATGCAAGCGATACGCATCTGACTGCCCACACGCAAGATTTTAAATTCCTTAGAGCCACATGGGTGAGGCTTTTTTAATTCAACTATATCTTCAACCTGAAATCTAAGAATTTCCATATAAATACCCCGATCGTATATATATTATTATTTTATCATAATATTATTAATTTGTAAATAGTATTCAAAATTTTTACAAATTGATAAATAGTATTTGACTTAATTATTTAGTTGTGGTATAATAGAAGATGGATTATTATGGAGGTGTGACGATGATTATACTTGGAATTGACCCCGGTCTTGCCATTGTTGGTTGGGGTGTTGTTGAATATAAGGCATCGCACTTCAAGGTGCTTGGCTATGGCGCTATCGAAACCCCTGCGGGTATGCCAACTCAAGAAAGACTTTCCATAATATATGACGGATTGAAAGAGTTGATAGAGAAATACCGTCCCGAACATGTTGCTGTTGAGGAGCTGTTTTTCAACACCAATATTACAACGGGTATCCGTGTGGCTGAGGCGAGAGGCGTTATCATAATGTGCGCTCATAAATTAGGCGTTAAGGTGTACGAATATACTCCGTTACAGGTAAAGCAGGCGGTAGTTGGCTTTGGACGAGCAGAAAAAAAGCAGGTCATTACAATGGTAACAATGTTGCTTGGTCTGCAAAAACCGCCAAAGCCTGACGACACGGCGGACGCGTTGGCAATCGCTATATGCCATGCGCACTCGGGAGCTTCGAGAATTTCTCAATACTATAATTTAAAGTGACCTATTCGGAGGAAATATGTGGGTAGCCGATAATTGGAAGGATTATGAGCTGTTGGATGCATCGGACGGCGAGCGTCTTGAAAGATGGGATAGATATATTTTGATTCGTCCCGATCCGCAGATAATTTGGAAAGGCTGTGCAACGCACAAAGCTTGGAAAAATGCAGACGCTGTTTATAAGCGCTCGTCAAAGGGCGGAGGAGAATGGACAAAAAGTAATATTCCCGAGCAGTGGACTGTTTCGTACAATGACCTTAAATTCAATCTAAAACCAATGGGCTTTAAGCATACGGGACTTTTTCCCGAGCAGGCGGTGAATTGGGATTGGTTTTCCGACCTTATCAAAAGGGCTGGCAGACCTATAAAGGTTTTAAATCTCTTTGCATATACGGGCGGCGCGACCTTAGCGGCGGCATCGGCGGGCGCATCTGTCGTGCATGTTGACGCATCAAAGGGAATGGTAGCTCAGGCAAAGCTTAACGCAGCTTGCTCAGGACTTGAAAATGCTCCTATACGCTACATAGTTGACGATTGTAAAAAATTTGTTGAAAGAGAAATAAGACGCGGCAACAGGTATGACGCGATAATTATGGACCCGCCCTCTTACGGCAGAGGTCCTTCGGGTGAGATATGGAAGATCGAGGACAGCGTACACGAATTAGTTACGCTCGCGTCACAGATATTGTCTGACGATCCGCTGTTTTTCTTGATCAATTCCTACACAACAGGGCTGTCTGCGGCGGCAATGCAATATATACTCGGTATTACCGTTGCTAAAAAGCACGGGGGATATCTTGAATCGGGTGAGCTTGGACTTCCCGTTACAAGGACAGCGCTTTGCATTCCTTGCGGAGCGAGTGCAAGGTGGCAGTCAAATAAATAAAGTTGGTGATAAAATGAATCCTTTTATAAAAGTTTGCGGACTTACCTATAGCTATGACGATGAAGCGGTTGTAAAAAAGCACGCGGTCATAAATAATGTTTCGTTTGAAATAAACGAGGGTGATTTCGTTGCTGTTCTCGGACATAACGGTTCGGGGAAATCTACACTTGCAAAGCTTTTGAATATGATACTCGTTCCTGACTCGGGCGAGATATATGTAAACGGTAAAAACATATGTGACGATAGCATGACCGATGAGGATATTCTCGAAATAAGAAAAAGCATAGGAATGGTTTTTCAAAATCCCGATAATCAGCTTGTAGCTACCATAGTTGAGGACGATGTTGCATTCGGACCTGAAAATTTGGGGATCCCATCGGAGGAAATAAGAGCTCGTGTAGATAACGCCTTAAAGGATGTTGGAATGAGCGAATTTGCGCATCACGAGCCCCATAGGCTTTCGGGCGGGCAAAAGCAAAGAGTGGCAATAGCTGGCATTATTGCAATGATGCCGAGATGTATTATTTTTGACGAATCTACCGCCATGCTTGATCCCGTAGGACGAAAAGAGGTCATGAATTCAATAATTCGTCTTAACAAGGAAAAAGGAATAACGGTCATAATGATAACTCATTACATGGAGGAGGCGGCGAGAGCCGACAGAATAATCGTCATGAATGACGGAAGCATTATTTTGGACGGCGTTCCATCTTACATCTTTGAAAACGAGTCGCTATTAAAGGAATGCGGTCTTAGCGTTCCTCAATGCACAGAGCTTGTTCACAGACTTCGCGAGCATGGTATCTGCCTTGATAAGGCGGGCGTATCTATTGAGGAGTGCGCCGATATGATCTTAAAGCATATAACTGAGGATAAATAAAAAATGTCAAAGCTTGTCTTGGAAAATGTTAGCTTTTATCACGGTAGGGGAACTCCCTATGAAATAAAGGCTTTGGATAATATAAACATCGGTATTCCTGCGGGAAAGATAACAGGACTTATCGGGCATACGGGATCGGGAAAATCAACTCTTGTGCAAATGTTCAACGGTCTTCTTGAACCGCATGAGGGACGGGTTTTGCTTGACGGTGTTGATATATGGAGCCAGCCTAAAAAAATTCGCGATGTACGCTTTAAGGTTGGTCTTGTAATGCAGTACCCCGAATATCAGCTGTTTGAGGAAACAGTGTTCAAGGATATCGCCTTTGGACCTTTGAATATGGGTGTTCCAGAGAGCGAGATCGAGGAGCGTGTTCTTGAAGCTGCAGATTTCGTTGGATTTGAAAGAGAGCTTCTTTATAAATCTCCGTTCGATCTCTCAGGCGGACAAAAGCGAAGAGCCGCTATTGCAGGAATAATCGCCATGAGACCTGAGATTCTTGTGCTTGATGAGCCCGCGGCAGGTCTTGACCCAAGGGGACGAGAGGCTATATTTACAAACATTCTCAATTATCAGAGAGCAAATGGAAATACGGTAGTTATCGTTAGCCACAGCATGGAGGATATGGCGCGCTTGTGTGACAACATAATTGTTATGTCCGCTGGCGAGATATTAATGAGTGGTGACAAGGACGAGGTGTTTACACAGAGTGAACGCCTTACCTCAGTGGGACTTGATGTTCCTCAGATAACACAGCTTATGAATTTGCTTAAAATAAAGGGAGTGGAGTGCCCTGACGGTATTTATACCGTTGAAATGGCTTTTGAATATTTGAAAAATAAATTAAGGTAAACGGTAATTTTAAAACATGAAAAGTATTGCTCTTGGGCAGTATTATCCGTCAAATTCTGTTTTGCACAGGACTGATCCGAGAATAAAAATAATTCTCGCCATACTTTATATCGTATGCTCATTCCTTTGTAAGAACATTATCAGCTTTGGATTGTTAGCGCTCAGCGCGATAATGCTTATAATTATTGCAAGAGTTCCTCTTAAAACAATTTTCGGTGGCTTACGCCCCGTGCTGATAATATTGATAATAACCTCGCTGTTCAATATTTTTTGGACATCGGGCGATATACTGCTTTTTGAATGGAAATTTATACACATATATCTTGAGGGACTGTATTCTGCCGCCTTCATGGTAATAAGAATAGTTTCATTGATCATAGGAACGAGTGTTTTTCTTACTTACACCACAACGCCTATTGATCTTACAGATGCTATTGAGGACCTCTTGTCACCTCTCAAAAAAATTCGTGTGCCTGTGCACGAGTTTGCAATGATGATGACGATAGCGTTAAGATTTATTCCTACGCTTGTTGAGGAAACGGACAAGATAATGACTGCGCAAAAGGCAAGGGGCGTGGATTTTTCAAGCGGTAGTTTGATTACACGCGCAAAGGCTCTTATTCCTATATTGATACCTCTGTTCGTATCTGCTTTTAACAGAGCCTCTGAGCTTGCTACTGCTATGGAGTGCAGATGCTACCATGGGGGAGAGGGTAGAACAAGAATGAAGGTGCGGCATATAAGATTTGTTGATTTTATTCCGCTTGTTTTGGTTTTGATCCTTGCCACAGCTCTGATCATTCTTAATCTGCTTAGAATTGGCTTTACTATTTAGCCTTTTGAAGGAGCTTGAATTATGAAGCTTTTATTGGACATTTCTTTTCTTGGAAGCTCATACTGCGGTTATCAGGTGCAGCCAAATGTGCCTACCGTTCAGGGGGCATTGAACGAGGCTGCGAAGCAACTGTTCGGATTTGATTGCGATGTCGTTGGGTGTAGCCGTACAGACAGCGGAGTACACGCAAAACAGTTCTTTGTTTCAATTGCAAAA
Source organism: Clostridia bacterium (assembly GCA_017648425.1). GTDB lineage: Bacteria > Bacillota > Clostridia > Oscillospirales > CAG-272 > HGM12713. The sequence goes on from JAGCJD010000035.1 coordinate 9,664, forward strand.
AAAGGCGAAGCCTGTTTGTATACAACTATACCCGAGGAAAAAATACAGAGCGCTTTATCGGTATATCTTCCAAAGGATATTTGCATCAATTCCGCTCGATTTGTTGATGACGGATTTCACCCCCGATATGATGTTAAAAGTAAAGAATATGTATATTGTATTTTAAATTCAAAAAACGGAGATCCGTTTTTGCATGACAGAGCATGGCATTATTCAAGAAATATTGACGACAACGCCATTGAGAATATGCGTGTTGCTTTAAAAGCCTTGGAGGGAACACACGATTTTTCCTCGTATATGGCTTCAAATTCTTGTGTTGAGAGCACCGTGCGTACAATCTATTCCACGCGGATTGAGCGTGACGCTGATATTATCAAGATATACATTGAGGGTAACGGTTTCCTTTATAACATGGTTCGCATAATTGTCGGCACACTTATATCGGTGGCGGAGGGAAGAGTGTCGTGTATGGATATGGAAATAATTACAAGCTCATGTGACCGCTCAATGGCGGGAATGACCGTTCCGCCACAGGGATTGTTTTTAAATAAAGTTACCTACTGATTTGAGAAAGGAGAGAATTTATGAGATTTCCGTTTGGCAAAAAAAATAAGAGTGATACGGAAAGCATCTCCGAAGCATCAAATTTCTTTTCAAGAGTAGGTAGATTTTTTAATCCCGAGCCTCAAAAGGAAAAGGTTTTAAGACATGAGGACTTCAATTCTGCGGGAGACGCATATTACGCTACTGTTGCGGCGGGATATAAGGTGTCCCAGAGAATTATAGTTCTTCTGCTTATACTTTTTTTAGTCTTTTCTTTTGTTACAAATTTTAACGAGATAACATATGATAATTTTTTCTATCTTTTAAAGGATTTTTCTGCGGCGGTTGATGTCGAGGCAACTAATTATCAAACGCTTTCGTATGATTCAAACACAAGGCATTTTTTCAGCCTCTACCGAGGGGGACTTGTTGTTGTAAATACGGCAAACATTTCCGCCTTTACGGCTACGGGCAGAAGGACGCTGTCAGAAGGCTCGAATTTTTCTTCTCCGTGCGTTGAAAGTTCTGGTAAATATTTTATTATTTATGATACGGCAGGTAACGAGTTTTCAGTTTATAATTCATTTGCAAGAATATATAATGAGGAGCTTGATTATCCTGTAACGGGCGCTACATTTGCTGAGGACGGCAGCATGGCGGTGATTACAAGAGATATAAGCCATAACTCAATGGTGCATGTTTACAATAAAAATTTCAAAAGGGTATTTACTGTTCCGTCCGATAAATATGCGTTCGATGTTGAAATGAACAGCGATTATGACAGACTTGCAATTTCCTATTACGGTATAGGTGACGGAAGTGGAAGAAGCGAGGTCGTTGTAAGAAGTCTGTCTACAACAGAGGAGTTTGCTACTGTATGCATTGACGGCGAGCTTTTGATAGAATGCGGATTTCTTTCAGATGAAAGATTTGCCGTTATAACTGACAGGTCTATAAGGATTTACGATAAATATTTCGAGGAGCTTGAAACATATAACTATAATAACGGTGTCGTATCTGGATACAGAGTGAGCGAGCAGGGAGCTGCTGTTTCCTATACGCTCAATTCAAAAAATATCGCTGTTGTTTTTGATGCAAAAGGAAATTTGTTGTATAATGAAACCGTAAACGATAATATAAAGGATATTGATGTTTACGGAGAATATGTTTTTCTTAGAACCGATACGGGTGTTATTCGGGTAAACACGAGGAATTTAAATGAAGAATTTCTCTCCTCAGGACAGGGAAAAATGCTTATATACGGCGTTGATACAGCTCTTGTCTGCGGAGATGCAAAGGCTGAATATTTGGTCTTTGAGGAATAAAATTCAGCAATAACGAAAGGAGGTAAAAAATGAATATTCTTGAACTGATATGTCTTATCATATCCGGAGCAAGCGTGGTTTTTTGCAGTGTAAAAGGACTGAAAAGATCTGCCTTTAATATATCCGCGTTTGTTGTTGTTATGATTTTTGCAAAGGGTATCGGAAAAAGATTTGGATATTTTTTGCTCTCCAATATCATATATAAAAAATTAGCCGATATAGATGTTGGCGTTGTCGAAAACACAAGCAATACGATTGTTTCGGCTTTTGGCACACTTACCGTATTCATTATGCTTCTTTTTATTCTCAAAAGAATATTTGCATTGGTTGAGGGCAAAATGAAGCCAAGTCTGCAATATATTGTTACC
>JAGCJD010000036.1 GCA_017648425.1 Clostridia bacterium
AATGGAACTGTACTTTTACCTACGGGATATTCGTATGTTAGCGGAACACTTACTGTTCCAGACACCATGGATATTGGTGACACCGTTCCTGCCGCAACCTTTACACGCGATCCTATAAGCGGTGTTGTAAATGTAACTCCTGGTGTTATTGAATATGTAATTAAGGGTACTATATAAAAAAATGCCGAGGAAAAATCCTCGGCATTTTTTATTTATGCATTTGCATTTTTATAATTTTCAACTATCTTGCTTGCAATATTTGCAGGAACGGTATCATATCCGTTAACTGTAAACTCAAAGCTTCCTCTACCCTGCGTCATAGCTCTGAGAACTATCGGGTAATCAGCAAGCTCTGCCTTGGGTGCAAGCGCATGAACTATCGTGTATCCCTTCTTGTTTTCAGCAGGTGTCATTCCCATAACAGCTCCGCGGCGTTTATTGAGGTCACCCATAACATCGCCCACAAGCGCATCGGGAACAGTTATATCAAGATCTCCAACCGGCTCAAGGAGAACGGGAGCAGCCTGTTCAAGACACTTTTTATACGCAATATTAGCCGCTGTCTTAAAGGATATTTCATCAGAGTCAACATCATGATAAGAGCCATCATAAAGATCTGCTGCAAGTCCTACCATCGGGAAACCCGCAACTCCCTTTGCCATTGAATCTTGAAGTCCCTTTTCTACTGCGGGATAGAAGTTCTTAGGTACAGTTCCTCCAACTACCGAAACGGTAAATGTCAATCCCTCGTCATCGGAAGGAGCAAAGCGTATCTTAACATGTCCATACTGACCTGAACCACCATTTTGCTTTTTGTGCTTGCCCTCAACATCAACTCTCTTAGTTATCTTTTCCCTGTAAGCGATCTTGGGATTGTCAAAGTTAACGCTTACACCAAATCTGTTCTTAAGCTTTGCGCAAAGCACTGCCAAATGCATTTCTCCAAGTCCTGATACGATCATTTGCTTTGTTTCCGCATTATTCTCGTATTTTAAAGTAAGATCCTCCTCTATCATTTTTACAATGCTCTGAGATATCTTGCTCTCGTCCTTTGTTGAAACGGGGATCATTGCCTTTGCATAATAAGCGGTAGGATAGGTAATAGGAGCAAATGACATTTCCTTGTTCCATGTAAGCGTATCGTTTGTATTAGTGCTGGAAAGCTTTGCAACCATTCCTATATCGCCACAGCAAAGCTCATCGACCTCGACCTGCTTTTTACCGTTGGTAACATATATATGAGCGAGCTTTTCACTCTCAGCCGTTGTATTATTCTTTACAAGAATATCGCGCTTTACAGTACCGTTCATTACCTTGAAATATGACATTTTTCCTACGAAAGGATCTGCAACCGTCTTGAATACGAACAAGGCAGGCTCACCCTCGGGAGTGATCTCTATTGATGTACCGTCAGCCAAACGCTCATTCTTCTTTGCAGTGTGACGGGGGAAGGATTCCGTTATCTTATCAAGCATTGTCCAAACGCCCCAAAGCTTTGTAGCCGCTCCGCAAAATACGGGAACTATATCACCATGAATAATACCCTCGTGAACTGCATTTATAGCTTCCATATGAGTAATTTCTTCACCGTCAAAATACTTCATCATAAGATTTTCGTCCGTGCTGGCAACAGCCTCCATGAGCATATCACGGTATTTTGACACTGCTTCCATGGACTCCTCGGGTATTATCTCAACACTGTGGCGTCCGTTATTATCAAACACATGCGCCGACTCGTCAATAAGGTCTATACAGCCTGTTACAACGCCGTCCTTAACCATGGGTATCGTCAAAGGACAAATATGCTTTCCAAATGTAACATGAAGGTCATCAAGCACTCTTGCAAATCTTGCATCATTATCATCAAACTTATTTATAAAAAACGCTCTCGGCAGATTAGCCTCGTTTGCATAGTTCCATGCAAGCTCAGTTCCAACCTCTATACCTGCTTTACCGTCAACAACGATTATTGCGCTGTCAGCAACGCGTAAGCACTGAAAAGTCTCGCCTACAAAATCAAGATAACCTGGGGTATCCAGAATGTTTATCTTGCAATCCTTCCATGTGGTATTCATTACAGATGCCGAAAGTGAAAATCCTCTTTTTACTTCTTCTGCATCAAAGTCAGAAACGGTATTTCCGTCACTTATCTTTCCCAGACGATCAGAAGATCCTGTTATATAGAGCATTGCCTCAGCAAGAGAAGTCTTTCCGCTTCCTCCGTGTCCAAGCAATGCAACATTTCTTATTCTTTTGGTTTCAATAGCCGCCATTAGTTTTTTTCCTCCTTTTCTGTTCCTTTTGGAACAACAAAACTATATTTTTATTATACAATATTTCTTTTTGATTTTCAAGAGATTTTATTGTGTTTTTTCAATGTCATATGTAGAAATATGCCACTGTTTTTTGTCATATTTGTACAAAAATCAATCAAAAAAACGCAAGCCGTCCACAAGCCTGCGTTTTTTTATTTAAGTATATATTGGGCAAAACAATCCGTTTTGCCGCTACTATTTTTTTATGTTAGTTAGCGTTTTTCATTTCTTCAAAGCATGCGCTGCAATATACAGGTCTGTCGTTAGAGGGCTGGAAGATAACCTTTGCCACACCGCCGCACTTTGCACAAGTGGTCTCGAAGTACTCGCGCGGAGCTCTTCCCGCATTTTTCTTTACATCTCGGCAAGCCTTGCAACTCTTAGGCTTATTCATAAAGCCCTTTTCCTTGTAGAATCTCTGCTCGC
>JAGCJD010000037.1 GCA_017648425.1 Clostridia bacterium
ACATGAATGACCGTATGGGCAGCGGCGCGGATAAGTCTGTTGTAAAGAGCCAAGCCAAAGCCCTCCATTGGAGGCAGATGCGCGTAAATAACATCGCAGTCCAGCTCATCTGTGTGTCTCAGAGCCGCAAAAAGACGCTGCGCCTGCGTTTGAAGATCGTCCTTTGCGCCAATATCTATAAGTCTTTCGCAACGCAAGCAGTCCAGTTCCTCGTGATAGCAGAGTATAGCGCATTTTTCTGCGTTCTGCGCGTTATGCAAAAATGTCATTACCTTGTCGTTTTCGCCTTCAAGAAGAATTAGAGGAACTGAGGGGGCGTAATGCTTATATTTCATACCTGGTGAGAGGGGACGCTCGTCAGCTGCAAGCATTTCCGTTACAGCGGGAGCTATTTCCAAATTTTCACATACGCATCTTAATGCGTCAGCTGTCACAGCGCCCGGGCGCAACAGCGTTAGCTTGTCGTCATCTGCCTTAACTATCGTTGACTCCAAGCCTATCTCACAGTCACCGCCGTCAATAATTGCGTCAATTATTCCGTCCATGTCCGATATGACATGCTGTACGCATGTCGGAGAGGGGCTTCCCGAAAGATTTGCAGACGGAGCTGCGATAGCCACTCCGCATTTGTCAATCAATTGCCTTGCTATGTCGTGCGAGGGGCATCTGACGGCGACAGTGTCAAGACCACCTGTCACGCTGTCGGGAATGTTGTCACGCTTTTTCATTATGACTGTTAATGGCCCAGGCATAAACGCATTTGCAAGCTTTTTGTAAAGCTCGTTTGTGTATGCGTATTTGTCTGCGTCATCAGGTGAAGCTATGTGGATTATCAAGGGGTTATCGGAGGGTCTGCCCTTTGCCGCATATATTTTTTTTGCAGCGTTTTCATCTGTTGCATCAGCGCCCAAGCCGTAAACTGTTTCCGTTGGAAAAGCAACGAGCCCGCCGTCCCTAATTATTTTCGCGCATTCTTCAAAGCACTGCGCATCAATATCGTTATGTGAAAATATTTTTGTTTTGATCATAAAAAATCCTGATTTCTATTCTGCCGCTTTGAGCTTTTCTGCGGTATCCGCAGTTATGAGAGCATCTATCATATCGCCGATATTTCCATTAAGAAAGCTTTCTAGCGAGTAAAGAGTAAGTCCTATACGGTGATCGGTAATTCGTCCCTGAGGGTAGTTATATGTGCGTATGCGTTCGCTTCTGTCGCCCGTGCCAACTTGATTTTTTCTTTCCGAGGCGATCTTTTCATTTTGCTCGCGTTGCTTGATGTCATATAGCTTTGTTTTAAGCATTTTAAGAGCTTTATCCTTGTTTTTGAATTGGCTTCGCTCCTCTTGGCATTCAATAATAATACCCGTTGGCTTGTGAGTAAGTCTTACGGCGGACTCTGTTTTGTTGATATGCTGACCGCCCGCTCCGCTTGATTTGCAAGATTCTATTATTATATCCGAGGGATTTATTTCAATAGCAACATCCTCAGCCTCGGGAAGAACTGCAACGGTAGCGGTAGATGTCTGTATTCTGCCTTGGGATTCGGTTTCGGGCACACGCTGAACTCTGTGCACTCCGCTTTCAAATTTAAAGCGTGAATAAGCGCCGTCACCCTCTATCATAAAGGTTACTTCCTTAAATCCTCCAAGCTCGGTTTCGTTTGCGTTCATAAGAGAAATTTTAAATCCCTCGGTGGTAGCGTACATGGAATACATTCTATAAAGCACGCCTGCAAACAGTGCAGCCTCCTCGCCACCTGCGCCACTTCGTATTTCTACCATAACATTTTTGTCATCGTTGGGATCGCGGGGAAGCAGCAATATTTTAAGCTCGTCAAGCAAAAGCTCCATTTTTTGCTTTGTGTCCTTGACCTCTTGGTTTATCATTTCTCTCATTTCAGCATCAAGCTGTTCGTCAAGCATCTCACGAGCTTCCGCATTTTCAGCGCAAACGCGAACATATTCACGGTAATGTTCAATGACGGGAGTTAATGCCTTGTAATCCTTCATAAGAGCCGCAAATTTTTCCTGATTTGAAAATATATCGGGATTTGCAAGTTCCTCTTCAAGCGAAATATATCTTTTTTCGGCCTCTTTAAGCTTGTTTAACATATACTCCTCTTAAAAATCAATACTTATAGAATGCGCAAATAGCGCGGAATGCCTCGTAAATATCAACCTTTGAGATTATCTCGTAGGGAGCGTGCATTGAAATTACGGGAACACCGAGGTCTATTGTTTCTATATTGTGCTTTGAAATAAACATTGCAACTGTTCCGCCGCCACCCGCGTCAACCTTTCCAAGCTCTCCCGACTGCCATACAACACCATCTTTTTCAAGAACCGCACGCAATTTTCCTATAAATTCGGCATTTGCATCGTTCGTGCTCGCCTTACCTGCATAGCCGGTGTATTTTGTAATTATTGCACCGCATCCGAGCAGGGGAGTGTTTTGCTTTTCAAATACATCGGGGAAGTTGGGGTCATACGCTACGGAAACATCAGCAGAAAGACAGGTTGAATTTGCCCTTACAACAGCAGGGTTTCCATTTAGATTTGTTGCGATCTCATTTATAATATCAAGCATGAGGTCGCTCTGCATTCCTGTCGGTCCGTCACTTCCTGTTTCCTCCTTGTCGGAAAGAATGGTCATAAGCGTATGCTCACTGTCCGAGCATTCAAGAATAGCGGTAAGAGCGGGGTATGCGCAAACTCTGTCGTCATGTCCGTAAGCACCCACAAGAGCGCGGTCGAATCCTATATCTCTTGCGTTTGCGGCAGGAACTACACTTATTTCTGCCGACTGGAAATCCTCCTCGCAAATTCCGTATTTTTCGTTAAGGAGCTTGAGAACGCCAAGCTTTACGGAATTGTCCTTACCAAACGGAACAGAGCCAACGAGGACATTGAGCTGTTCTCCCTTTATAGCATCGGAAATGGGGAGCTTTGACTGCTCTTTACCGAGGTGGGGAAGAAGGTCGTTTATATAGAACACGGGATCGTTATCATTGTCACCGATGTTTATGTCAATGATCTCGCCTGTCTTAAGAGCTATAACACCGTGGAGAGCAAGGGGAGTTGCTACCCAATGATATTTGCGTATTCCGCCGTAATAATGCGTCTTGAAAAAGCCCATTCCGTCCTGCTCGTAAAGAGGGCACTGTTTAAGGTCGATTCTGGGCGCGTCAATATGCGCTGCTGCAATACGGATACCGTTATTTATGCTTTCGCTTCCAATGGAGAAAACAAAGAGATTTTTGCCTCTGTTGTTATAGTAGAGCTTATCGCCCTTGCTTATTTTATCTCCAAGCTTGTATTCGCGAAATCCTTTTGCTTTTGCCAGTTCAATGGACTCAATAACGACCTCTCTTTCGGTCTTTC
>JAGCJD010000004.1 GCA_017648425.1 Clostridia bacterium
GGACTTGGAACCATGGGCTACGGATACGGTGCGGCGATAGGCGCTAAGATAGCGCGCCCCGATGTACCTGTCGTGCATTATACGAGTGACGGCTCGCTACATATGAACATGAACGAGCTCTGCACAGCGGTAAGCTATAAGGTACCCGTCATCACTGTCATTCTCAATAACGCAGTTCTTGGAATGGTAAGACAGTGGCAGGCTTCCTTCTACGACCGCAGATTTTCTTCAAGTGAGCCCGAGAGAGTTACGAATTATGTAAAGGTAGCCGAGGCGTTTGGAGCAAAGGGATACCATTGCGAAACACCCGCTGAATTCGAGGCGGCAATGGCAGAGGCAGTAAAGGCTGACGGCCCTGTATGGATAGAATGCGTAGTTGACCGCGAGGAAAGAGTTCTTCCCATGATACCGGGTGGCGGTACGGTTCACGATACAATATCTAAGTGATTAAGGGGGAGAGCAAATGAAAAAACAATGCATGGTGCTTCTTGTTGAAAATAATGCGGGAGTTCTTGCAAGAGTAAGCTCGCTGTTCATGCAAAGAGGCTTTAATATTGACTCGCTCACCGTTTCGTCAACGGAGAACCCGAAAATATCGAGAATTACGATAATGACAACGGGTGACCAAAAAACATTCAGTCAGATAATGAAGCAGACGAAAAAGCTTGTTGAAACAAAAATGATATTTGCTGTCGAGCCTGCATTCAGCCTTATACAGGAGCTGTTGCTTGTGAAAATATCAACCGATGGCGCGGATATTGAAGCGTTAAAGGAGATAGTTTCTAAATTCGGAGCAAATATGATAGATGTTACCTCGGGCTGCCTTGTTACCGAGCTTGCGGCATCGTCACAGGTGATTGACGATTATCTTGAAGCGATATCAGGCTTTAAGATGGTGGAAATGTGCCGTTCGGGCGCTATCGCCATGGAACGCGGCGATGTTGTTTACGATTTAAATTGACCGTATTTACGGAAATTTGAAATAATTTTAATTTATTTATAAAGGAGATCAAAAAATGATTACCAAGTATTACGATTCTGATTGCAATCTTTCCTTGCTCGATGGCAAAACAGTTGCCGTTATCGGCTTTGGAAGTCAGGGACACGCTCATTCCATGAACCTCGCTGAAAGCGGAGTGAATGTAGTAGTAGGACTTCGTAAGGGAAGCGGACATTGGCAGAAGGCTGCTGATTTTGCGGCAAAGAACCCCAACTTCAAGGTTATGGAGGTTGAGGACGCTGCAAAGGCTGCTGACATAGTAATGATGCTCGTTCCCGATGAGCTTGCAGCAGACATCTACAACAAGCAGGTCGCTCCTTATATGAAGGACGGCGATGTTCTTATGTTTGCGCACGGCTTCAACATACACTTCAACTTCATTCAGCCTGCAAAGAACATTGATGTTATCATGGTAGCTCCCAAGGGACCTGGACACACTGTAAGAAGTCAGTATCTGGAAGGCAAGGGAGTTCCCAGCCTTATCGCTATCTATCAGGACTACACAGGCAAGGCTAAGGAATACGCGCTTGCATATGCAAGTGGTATTGGCGCAGGCAGAGCAGGTATTCTTGAAACCAGCTTCAGAGAAGAGACTGAGACCGACCTCTTTGGTGAGCAGGCAGTTCTTTGCGGTGGTGTTACCGAGCTTATGAAGGCAGGATTTGACAC
>JAGCJD010000038.1 GCA_017648425.1 Clostridia bacterium
CTGCGCCGTACCTAGCGCGACAAGCAGTCAACTGAGGTAATACAATGAAAATAATAGTTCTGTCCGACACACACGGCAGAGCCGACAGGGTAAGAGAGGCGCTCTCCCGCCATGTCAGCTACGATGCGTTGCTGTTTTCGGGTGACGGACTGCGCGACATGGCGGATATTGCGGGGTGTATTGCGGTAAAGGGAAATTGCGATAGCTTTTTCTTTTCTGACAGCGTTCCGAGCGAGCAGGTTCTTGCATTTGACGGAGTGCGTATCCTTTTGACACACGGACATGAGTATTTTGTTAAGTCAGGGCTTGAACGGCTTGTCGCGCGCGCCGACGAGCTTGGAGCAGATCTTGCGGTGTTTGGGCACACGCACGAGATGTGCGAAAAATACATTCCCGAGGGAACGCAGATAGGCGGAGTAAGAGTGAAAAAGCCGATGTATCTATTTAACGCGGGTAGCCTTGCTTCTGCGGAGGGCTCGTTCGGAGTTATCGAGATACGCAACGCGCAGATACTTTTATCACACGGAATGCTTTGAGGAGCGATATGTATAAATTTCAAACGACTGAATATAAACTGAATACTGCCTGCTTTGGTAGGGAGCTTCGCTTTGCTCTTGTCAGCGACCTGCATAGCTCGGAACGGACGCAGATTGACGGAATATTGAGCGAGATACGCAGACAAAGCCCCGATTATATACTTATGGCGGGAGATATTCTGGAAAGACTTGACGGAAGCGCCCCGCAGGCGAAAAGGGCAGGCTTTGAGCTTATGCGTGAGCTTTGCGCCATAGCCCCCGTGCTGTATTCGATAGGAAATCACGAGAACGGCGGAACGGGCTCGTGGAATATCCTTAAATGGAAGCTTACCGATGGAATTCCCAAGAGCTATGACGAGCGGGAGATGTCACAGATTTCCGAGCTTGGCGTCAATATCCTTGACGACGACATGATAATGCTTGACGGTATCGCCTTTTGCGGACTTACCTCGGGAATAATAAACAAGGGACAAATGCCAAATCTTGAAGTCGTCAAAAGGCTTTGTGAGCTCGAATGTCCCAAGGTGCTGCTTTGCCACCACCCCGAATATTACAGCAAATATCTATCCGACAGCAATATCGACCTTGTCGTGAGCGGACACGCGCACGGAGGACAGTGGAGAATATTCGGCAGAGGCGTATTTGCCCCAAATCAGGGGATATTTCCCAAATATACCTCGGGCGTTCACGATGGCAGACATATAATCTCCCGTGGGCTTGTGCCGTCAAGAGGGATCGTTCCGAGAATATTCAACCGCCCTGAGCTGGTTTTTATTATAGCAAACTGATTTTTTGTGATTTTTGCACATTTTTTGTCCCTGTATTTTGTGTAATGTTACAATGCGTTCATAATTTATAGTTGAATTGTTCACAATTTTATAGTAAAATATGGGTACAGAGAAAAGAGTAGGGAAACCTGCCGCCGGGTGACGGAACACTTGTGAAAGGATGGTAATTTTTTATGAGTGCTAACGGCAAATACGAATACAGAATAGAAATTGATACAATGGAAGACGCAAAGAAGCTCGTTGCTATTTCTACCAAGCTTAAAGGTAAGATAGTTTTAAAGAGCGGAGCAAAGTTTTCCGTTAACGCAAAGAGCCTCCTTGGTGTGGTTCTTGCAAAAAAGCTCAATTGGAGCGACCTTAAAATCGTTATGGATAACGATTATTATACTGAATACGAAAAATATATCGTTGACTGATACGGAGTAAACGGTAGAATTTAACTTATCTCGTTCCGTCAGAAAAACCGCATCTCTGAATACATAAATAAATATACGGCTCTTGCGCTCGGTGCAAGAGCCTTTTGTGTTTTATAACGCACAGTGATTTTTACCCCCTCAGTCAGCTACGGTGACTGAGGGGGATTGTCCCGAATTAAAGCAAATTTAACAATCCCTCACCGCCTACGGCGGAGCTCCTCGATGTTTTGCTTTGCAAAACTCGACACGGAGTAGCTTTACACAAAGGAGCCTTGGTATGGTGCTTGCTTAAAGTATAGCGAACAGAGTAAAAGATACGCACATATCCAAAAGCCTCCCACTACGGGGGAGGTGGCTTGCGAAGCAAGACGGAGAGGGCTGAGGGCTGAAGGCTGAAGGAACGCCCTCTCACCCGCTTCGCCTTGCTCATCGGGAGCTCTCCCAAAGGGCGAGCCTTTA
>JAGCJD010000039.1 GCA_017648425.1 Clostridia bacterium
CCGCCACCTATTTCAACAGAAAGAGATGTCTTTTCAATTATCTCTTTTACCGTATCGAAATTTGCAGTAGTTCCGTCCTTTGCACCATCAAGATCGACAACATGCAAAAAACGCGCTCCTTGCCTCTCAAAGTCCTTAGCGACCTCGGCAGGACTTTCACTATATACAGTTACCTTGTTATAGTCGCCCTTTTGTAAGCGCACAGCCTTTGAATTTAAAAGGTCTATCGCAGGAAATATATACATTTTTCTAGTTTCTCCTCAAAGTTCACAGAATGCCTTTAATATCGACAATCCAACATTGCCGCTCTTTTCGGGGTGAAATTGACATCCGCAAATGTTTCCGCGCCTGACGGCGGCAGTTATCGTTTCTCCATACTCTGACACAGCGATCAGCGAATTTTCGCAATCCGTTCCGTGAAATGAATGAACGAAATAAACGCTGTCACCCTCGTTTATATACTTGAATATTTTATCCTTTTTTCCAACAAAGGAAAGCTTATTCCAACCCATGTGAGGAACTTTAAGGTCTGTCCTGCTATTTTCAAAAAGCGGTCTTATTTCTCCTTTTATAAGTCCCAAACCAATATGCTCGCCGTACTCATAGCTTTTTTCAAACAACAGCTGCATTCCAAGACATATACCCATAAGAGGCTTACCTTTTTGTGTTTCCTCAATAACAGCCTTATCAAGACCGCTTTGTCTGAGCTTTAAGATTGCGTCCTCAAACGCACCCACACCCGGAAGGATTATTCTGTCGCTTTCTCTAATAACACTTTCGTCAGAGGTAACGACTGCGTCCTCTCCTATCTTAGCAAACGAGCTTTTGAGTGAAAAAAGATTTCCTATGCCATAGTCAACTATTGCTATCATACAAGTGTTCCCTTTGTTGACGGTATCTTATCTGCTGCTCTGTTATCAAGAGCTGCCGCAACCCTGAGAGTTCTCGCCAACGCCTTGAATGACGCTTCGATTATGTGGTGGGAATTATTGCCTGCAAGTTGCTTTATGTGAAGCGTGATATTAGCGTTGCGTGCAAATGCGATCATAAACTCCTCGACAAGCTCCGTATCAAAATCTCCCAGCTTCTGAGCGGGTATTTTAAGGTCATAGCAAAGGCAATCTCTGCCCGATACATCAACAGCGCAAAGAACAAGGGCCTCGTCCATAGGTAGAATAATGCTTCCGTATCTGTTAATTCCGCAGCAATCTCCAAGTGCCTTTGAAAAAGCCTTTCCAAGGCATATACCTATATCCTCAACGCTGTGGTGATAATCTACATAGGTATCCCCTTTGCACATCACATTGAGATCAAAGCAACCGTGTGAAGCAAACAAAGTAAGCATATGATCCAAAAAACCACAGCCTGTATTTATGTTTGAGCTTCCGCTACCGTCAAGCTCTATAGAAAGCTCTATATCGGTTTCTCCTGTCTTTCTTTTTATTTCTGCACTTCTCATATCAGCATTCCTTTTCTTTTAAAATATTTCTTACTTCCGTGATAAGCTTGTCCATTTGCTCCTTAGTTCCAACCGTTATTCTGTTGTACTCGCAAATGTCGGCAGAGGAAAAGTGTCTTACAAGAACACCTCTTGATTTTAATTTCAGGTAAAGCTCCTCGCCACCTATCTTATTTGATTTTGCGAAAATAAAATTCGCTTTTGAGGGTGTTGTCGAAAATCCCATTTCTTCAAGCATACGACTTGTATATTCACGATTTTCAATTATCGTTTTGCAATTATCTGTATAATATTCAGCGTCCTTAATAGCCTCAATTCCCGCAACCATTGTCAAACGATTGATGTTGTAGGGATTTGTAGAATATTTTATCTTTTCAAGATCAGATATAAGTTCCTCGTTTGCTATTGCAAACCCAAGCCTTGCGCCCGCCATTGAACGTGATTTTGAATATGTACATACGACAATCAGATTGTCGTATTTCTTGGTAAGCTCAATACAGCTTTCAGCACCAAAATCCACATACGCCTCGTCTATAAGAACGAGCTTGTCCTTATTTTTGCAGAGTATTTTTTCAACATCTTTGCGGGAAAGCGCTATTCCCGTTGGAGCGTTTGGATTGGCTATTACGATATTTGCATCGTTCCCCATATAATCGTTTATATCAATGGAGAAATCATCATTTAGCGGAACGAGCGTATATTTTACTCCGTGAAGTTCTGCATATACTTTGTAAAATCCGTATGATATTGACGGAAATTTGACCTCATGCTCTACGCTATCGCAGAATGCCATGAAAAAGAAATTCAGAATATCGTCAGAGCCATTAGATACGAATACATTTTCAAGCCCTACCGAATAGTACTCTGCTATTGCAGCTTTAAGCTCCTTACAAGTTGGATCGGGATAAAGATTTAACTTAGACACCTCTATCTCACTCACAGCTTCTAAAACGCCCTTGGACGGTGGAAACGGAGATTCGTTGGTATTCAGCTTGACATATTGCATATCCCTTGGCTGTTCGCCAGGTGTATATGCCTCCAAAGCCTTAAATCTTTGATTGATAAATCTGCCCATATCAGTCCTCGTCAAATCTTATTACGGCGCTCTTTGCGTGCGCTCCAAGCCCTTCCTTGTTTGCAAAATATTCAACATCCTTACAAAGCGCTTTAAGAGCATCTCTCGTAAAATAACTGAACTGCGTCTTTTTTACGAAATCGTCCACAGACAGAGGACTTGAAAATCTCGCCGTACCGCTTGTAGGTAATGTGTGGTTTGGTCCTGCCATGTAATCACCAAGAGCTTCGGGACAATATTTACCCATGAATATTGAACCCGCGTTCTTTATCTTATCAAGATACATAAACGGCTCGTCAACGCATATCTCCAAGTGCTCGGGAGCAATACTGTTGGCAACCTCTACCGCTTGATTTATGTCTGTTGTAATTATTATCTTACCATTATTATCTATTGATGTTCTAGCGATCTCCTCACGCGAAAGCAGAGGTATCTGTCGCTCAAGCTCCTCTGACACTTTTTTTGCCAGCTCCTCGCTGTCGGTAACGAGAACAGCGCTTGCCATTTTATCGTGCTCTGCTTGCGAGAGCAGGTCAGCCGCAACATATTTAGCGTTACATGTTCCGTCCGCTATAACAAGAATTTCACTAGGTCCTGCGATCATATCAATGGAAACTCTACCAAACACCTGCTTTTTTGCCTCAGCAACAAATGCGTTTCCAGGTCCAACGATCTTATCGACCTGAGGTATAGTTTCTGTTCCGTAAGCCAGAGCGGCAACTGCCTGAGCTCCTCCTACCTTGAACACTCTGTCAACACCTGCAATATACGCCGCCGCAAGAATGTGAGGATTTACGCTTCCGTCCTTTGAGGGAGGCGTTACCATTACGATTTGGGGACAACCCGCAATTTTTGCGGGTATACAGTTCATAAGAACAGATGAGGGATATGCCGCAGTTCCTCCGGGAACATACAAGCCGACCTTTTCTATCGGAATGACCTTTTGTCCGATTACAACTCCGTCCCTCTCATTTATAAGAAAGCTGTTTCTCACCTGGCGTGAGTGGAACTCATATATGTTCTTTGAAGCCTTTTTAAGTATCTCGATAAATTCAGGCTCTACCGCATTTACGGCTTGCTCGATCTCTTGCTTTGTAACTTCAAGCGCCTCAAGCTTTACCTTATCGAATTTTTCCGAATAAAGTTTGAGTGCGCTATCCTTGTTTGTTTTAACATTTTCAATTATTTCTGCAACGACAGCCTCAACATTTACAGTTGTTTCTGTTCGTGAAAAAATTTCTTCCTTGGTTATCTCTCCGTATTTATATGTACGAATCATATTATCCTCCGCAGGGTGTTATTACTTTGTAATATTTTTTCTTATACCTTCGCAAATTGCGTTTATCTCGGCATTCTTAAATTTATAGCTAACCTTATTTGCAACAAGTATTGCGCTTATATCCACGATATCCTGCTTAGGTTCAAGATCGTTTTCATAAAGTGTTTTACCCGTTTCTACTATATCAACTATTACATCGGACAAACCGAGTATTGGCGCTATCTCAATAGAGCCGTTAAGCTTTATTATATCTATCTCTCTGCTTTGCTTTGAATAAAAGCTCCTTGCTATATTCGGGAACTTTGTTGCAACGCGCAATGTTCTGTCGCGTCTGTCGCAGAAATCCTTTTTTGCAGCTACTGCCATTCTGCATTTTCCAATGCCTAGATCTTCAAGCTCATATATATCAGGTGAATATTCAAGTATGATGTCCTTACCCGCAATTCCTATATCAGCAGCTCCGCGCTCAACATATATTACTACATCAGAGGGCTTTACCCAAAAATATCTAACACCCTTTTCGGGGTTTTCAAAAATAAGCTTGCGGTTTTGCTCCTTTATAGAATTGCATTCATAACCTGCCGCTTCCAGCATGGCGTACGCCTTTTCTCCAAGTCTTCCCTTGGGAAGCGCTATATTAATCATTTGTTTCAAGGATTTGTATTCCCCCCTTAACTATTTTTTTAAGTTGTCTGTATCTTACGCTTTTATCGGCGCGGCGCACAGCCTTTACTGTCATTCCGCTACTTACTATCTCTTTTACAGCCTTTATTACATCTTTTTCGCTCTCGTTGCCATATTCAAGCATTATGTCAACATCATATTCTGTATTTTCACTTCCAAAGCGTTCCAATCTATCAAGATATACAGCAAAACCTATTGCCCCGCATTTCTTTCCCATTTTCCAAAGAAGTCTGTCATATCTTCCTCCTGAGAGGACGCTATCAGGTATGCCGTTGATAAATCCCTTGAATATAACTCCAGCGTAATAATTGAAATCGTTCACAACGGAAAAATCAAAGTTGACTTTTTCACACAAGCCATAGACTTCAAGCGCTTCGCATATTCCGCAAAGTTCCGAATAAGCCGCTTGCATTTTTTCACCGTTTATAAAGGCAGCAATACTTTGAAGCGCAGTATTTAATGGCAAATACGATTTAGTCATTTCACATAAAACATTTTCTATACTGTCCTCAACGCCTCTGCTTTGCAAAATTCTTTTAAGCGCGGTAATATTCTTTGCCTTTACAAATCCAAGCACAGAATTTCTTTCTGCATTTTCAATGCCAGCCGCGTCAAGCAAGCCCTCCAAAAGTCCCATATGTGAAATATCAAGTATATAGTCATTACTTATACTATCAAGGCTCTTAACAGCAAGTGTTATGACTTCGCTCTCCGCAAATTTATCTATCGTGCCAACGCATTCAAGTCCTGTTTGCATTATCTCCTTAAAGCCGTGACTTTCAGCAGATGTTCTATAAACATTTTCATTATAGTAAACCTTATGTGTGCTAGTATCGTCCGAGGATATATTTTTAACTATCGACAGAGTAACATCGGGCTTTAACGCCATAAGCTTTCCGTTTGTATCGGTAAATGTAAGTATATTTTCGCTTATAAGAAAATTTTTGTTATGTGAATACAAATCGTATTCCTCAAATTTTCCCATTTTGTACTGTGTGTATCCATAGGTTCTATAAAGCTCGCGAAGGCTATACAATGCCTTTTCGTCATTTCTGAAAACATTAGTTAAGGAACTCATATGTCGGTATCCTCCTTTATCTTTTCAAGCACAGACTTGTATCCTCCCGAGCCGTAAAGATACGAGCGGTTCACTCTGCTTATAGTAGCAGTGCTTGCTCCCGTTTCCTCAACTATTTTGTTATATACTACCTGCTCGGACAAAAGCTTTGCCACAAGTATCCTCTGCGCTATATCAAGAAGCTCCTTGCGCGTTATAAGGTCATCAAGCAAGGCTTGACATTCCTTTTCGTTATCAATAGCAACCAGCGCTTTTACGAGCAATTTGCAGCCTTCATTTTCATATATGTCCATTATTCGACCTCCAAACTTTAATACTTTAATATGATAACACATTAAAGTGAGTTTGTCAATAATTTTTCACAAAAAACTTTGATTTTTTTTGATAATATTGACCGAAATAAGATCTCGCACGCTAATTTAGGGGAAACAAAACTTTTAAGCCTTGTTATCCCCTAAGCATTAGAGCAATCTCTGCCCATTTATATTGAGATGGAATACCATTCCAAGACGCTCAGCAGCCTTTCTGCAAAGCACCATACGGTTTAAGAAAATTTCAAAATACTCCATAACAGAGCTATACTTTGTATCTATCTCAATTCTTAATACTATGGCCTTTCTATCGTTCTCTATTTCAAGTTCAGAGCTAACGACTGAATAATTTACCCTATCGTGAATATCAAAGGTAGAAATATCCGCATTTCTAACTCTTGTTCGTCTTACATCTGATTTGTCCGCCAATATAAGCGCGGCGGCAATAGGATTTACGGGAACTCCCGTACCTTCATCATGATTTCCTATTGCAGTAACGACAGTTGCTATATCCTCTGCAGGCATTCCCATATTGTCAAGGATACGGAACGACATTATTGCGCCACTCTGTGAATGGTCAACTCTATTTACTAGATTTCCAATATCGTGCATATATGCCGCTATCTTAGCCAAGTCCACATCATGCTCCGTATACCCAAGTGTCGTCAGTATATATTCGACTGTTGACGAAACCTTTCCAACATGGGCAAAGCTATGCTCAGTAAATCCGAGCGCTACGAGCGACTCGTCAGCTTGCTTTATATATTCGCGAATCGCATTATTATTTTTAATATCCTCGTATGTCAATGCTGTTCCTCCATAATTTTATTGCTTTTACTCAGCAAATAGTCTATTTCTTGCGGCGTTATTCTGAAAAGCAAGTAAAGCGTATAAGCAGTAACAGCTAGGGCAACGACAACAGTAAGTATTATTGTTGACATAGGCCATATTATACCGCCTCCGCATTCAACAACTACGCCACCTGCAAAATTGTACACTGCATGAATAACAACGCAATACCATATATTTGATGTTTTTATAAGTATGATCGAGCACATACCGCCTATTAAAAATGAATATCCTATCTGTAAAGCAACAGATACAAGTGAGGCCCCCGCGAACAAATTCAAGATGTGTATCGCTCCAAAGACCACCGAGGAAAGAACAATAGCGATAAAAACATCTATAAGGCGTTTCCCTCTACGCTGTAATATTACGCTGAAAATACAACCTCTGAACGCCATTTCCTCAAAATATCCTACGCAAACACAAAGCAATGCGTATAATATGACATGCAGAGCTTCGGAATTTATATAAGCCTCTCCTGTTATGAATGTAATAAACGGAAAATTATTTATTGCAACTGCCATGCACGGCAAAAACAGCAAAAACTTTTTTAGTGTAGTTTTTGGGTTTAGCATTTTTGGGGACAAGAATACACACATAAAGAGCATGCACGCCGTACCTGCTATAAATCTTGTTATTATCGCATAGTACAGCTCCCCATATTCAATATCCGAAAATATCTTATCATTAAAAAATTCAAGCACTAACAGCAACAAAAAATTTATTACTGATATACCAATAATCGCTTTCCTTTTTGTATCAGTCATCTGCTTCATTCGCCTCTGCACGACAATTAGATCTTTTTACGCATATGTATTCCACCGCAAAAACAACGCCTGCACCTATTATCATAAGAATTGCCGTAAGCTGTGACGGAGTAAGAAAATCTGTAAATGTATATCCTCTGTAATCATCTCTGGCATATTCTATAAAAAATCTCCAAAGTCCATACGCTGTCATGTAGATAGGTAAATTATAGGTCTTGCCCTTTAATACTCGGTATGACAGATATACAAAGAGCACCGCCAAGAATATTGCCTCATAAAGCTGTATGGGAACTACGCGCTTTCCAATCGATGACATATATATACCATACCACATATCCGTTTCCTTACCGTGACAGCACCCTGCAAACAGACAACCAAGGCGTCCGAACGAATGAGCTATCGCAATACACGGAGCTGCGATATCAGAAATCAGCCTGAAACTTCTTATATGCTCCTTGCTTTCCTTAAAAATAAATCCTCCCACAACAAAATAGATAAGGATAAAGAAAGCCGCTCCACCTATAAGTCCTCCGTAAAATGTCGCTCCCGTATTGGAGTCAAGTCTGAATTCGCCATATTTGGGGATATTGTAAATTGCTTGAAAAAGCACTGCTGAGTAATACCCGATAAGTATTGAAGCAACAGCATTAAAAAGGCATAGATTTTGCAATCTTGCTCCTATACTCCGTCTGTCTGCTATATATCTGTAAACTAATATAGCCGATATTGCCGCAATACACAGCATAATAAGGTATAAGTCTATTCCCGGTAATATTTCCTTGCTATACATTACACGCACCCCCATTAATAAGTCTTAAAATAATTATACCGCAAAATGACCTA
The DNA here is from genome assembly GCA_017648425.1 of Clostridia bacterium. Lineage (GTDB taxonomy): Bacteria > Bacillota > Clostridia > Oscillospirales > CAG-272 > HGM12713. The sequence goes on from JAGCJD010000039.1 coordinate 8,343, forward strand.
AATGTCAATTCTGCGGCATAATTTTTACAATGTGTTCTTACTTATAAGCTCAGTCTGCCTTTGTTTCGCAGTATATACATCTGAATACTCTGTTTTTTGGATCTGTAAGTCTGAAAATATGAGGAAGCTCCTGCTCGGTGCTTGTAATACATCTGGGGTTCTTACATAAAATTACATTCTTTATCTCGCTAGGTAACGATATGCGCTTCTTTTCAACAAGAACTCCGTCCTTGATTATATCAACCGTAACACCAGGATCTACATAACCCAATACATTAGTGTCAATAACAATATCGCTATCAACCTTTATAATATCCTTTTTTCCCATTTTGTTACTATGGACATTTTTGATTATTGCAATAGAACAATCAAGCTTATCAAGTCCGAGCAAATGGTAAATTTCCATTCCTCTACCCGCGGTTATATGGTCTATAACAATACCGTTTTTTATAGAATCTATATTCATTACAGTACCTCCAATGCTTTAAGAATAAGGCTCATTCGCATTATCTTTCCATAATATACCTGCTTGAAATAGCAAGCTCTGGGATCGTTGTCAATTGCAACTGCTATCTCGTTAACTCTGGGAAGCGGATGCAGTATTGAAAGATCGCTCTTTGCATTTTTAAGCTTTTCGGGCGTAAGTATATAGCTGTCTTTAAGTCTGAGGTAGTCTTCCTCGTTGAAAAATCTCTCCTTTTGCACTCTGGTCATATAAAGCACATCAAGCTCGGGCATTACTGCTTCAAGATCTGTTGTTTGCACATACTCTATATTTTTCTGTTGAAGTATATCCTTTTTAACATAGCTGGGCACTTTAAGTTCAACAGGAGAAATAAGAATAAATTTTACATTGGAATATCTTGCCATAGCTGCTATAAGAGAATGAACTGTTCTTCCAAATTTAAGGTCTCCGCAAAGTCCTATCGTCATATTGTCAAGTCTTCCCTTTTCACAATATATCGTAAGCAGATCCGCAAGTGTCTGCGTGGGGTGATTATGACCGCCGTCACCTGCATTGATTACAGGTATAGTAGCGTTCATCGCAGCTACAAGGGGGGCTCCCTCCTTAGGATGACGCATTGCTATAATATCCGCATAATTGGAAATTGTTTTTGCTGTATCTGCAATGCTCTCTCCCTTAGCAGCAGACGAGGACGCTGCACTTGCCATTGACAAAACATTACCTCCAAGCTCATACATAGCCGCCTCAAACGAAAGTCTTGTACGAGTTGACGGCTCAAAGAAGAGTGTTGCAAGCTTCTTGCCACGGCATTTTTCGCTGTATTTTACAGGATCCTTTAAAATATCTTCCGCTATATCCAAAAGCTCTTGTATATCGTTAGTCGATAATTCCTGAATATCAATAAGATGCTTCATTTAATCTCCATTCTGTCACTGTGTGTGACTATAAATTTTTTACGCCTTAGCTCCGTTTATTTCGAGATATTTCTTTATTCTCTCAACATTTTCTCTGTTCTTTTCGTCTTCTTCAAGATACTCAATTATATCGTAAACATCTACGACCGAATATACGGGGAAACCAAACTCCTCGGAGATCTCTGCCATAGCAGACTTTTCTCCCTTTCCCTTTTCCTTTCTATCTACCATTACAAAGGTAGCGGCAATTTTAGTTCCATCAAGAGCGCTGAGATTTGTCATGCTTTCTCTTATTGCAGTTCCTGCGGTTATTACATCTTCAACTATAACTATCTCCTCACCTGCTACTGGAACATAACCAACGAATATTCCACCTTCACCGTGGTCCTTAGCTTCCTTACGGTTAAAGAAGAAAGGTACATCAAGTCCCTCCTTTGAAAGAGCTATTGAAGATGCTACTGCAATAGAAATTCCCTTATATGCAGGACCATACAGAACAGTGCGCTTGTTTCCAACCTTTTCAAGATAGCTCTTTGCGTAAAACTCACCAAGCTTTGCTATCTGATCGCCCGTTTTTATGTCGCCTGCATTTACGAAATACGGTATCTTTCTACCGCTTTTTGCAGTAAAATCACCAAATTTGAGAACACCTGCTCCCTCTAAAAATTTTATAAACTCTCTCTTGTAAGCTTCCATTTTTATATTCCTCCTACTTATCAATCAACAAATTCTGCAACGCAACGGTTATATGCGGCACCGGGATCTGCAGCCGCCGTAATGGGGCGACCGACTACTATATAATCAGAGCCAATCTTCTTGGCGTCTGCGGGTGTCATTACTCTTACCTGATCTCCAATATCACCATCAGCAAATCTTACCCCAGGTGTAATTGTAAGGAACTGTGCTCCACACGCGCTATGAACCTTTTCTGCCTCTCTGGGAGAGCAAACAACACCATCAAGTCCTGCGCTCTTTGCATTCTTTGCATAGTGCATTACTACCTCGTCAATAGGCTTGTCTATAAGAAGA
>JAGCJD010000040.1 GCA_017648425.1 Clostridia bacterium
CTTAATAAAAAAGGAGAAGAACAAGTTCTTCTCCTTTTTTATTAATCTTTTAAAAGCATACATTTACCAAATATTTTCTTTAATAATAAAAAAAGTTCTGCTAACAATAATAGCAGAGCGCGAGAAACGGCGACACAAGAGCGAAGGACGCTCATGTATGCCAAGCTAAAAGGCAAATTTAAGAAAGCATTCCGCTTTCTTTTGTTTACCTCTCTGCGCTCGATAAAATAGATAACTTCAGAACAGGAGATGAACACAATGGCAAACAAGAATGTAGAGCCTGAGGCAAAGGAAGCTCTTAACAAGTTTAAGATGCAGGCTGCCAGCGAGGTTGGTGTAAACCTTAAGAACGGTTACAATGGTGACCTTACCTCTAAGCAGGCTGGTAGCGTTGGCGGTCAGATGGTTAAAAAGATGATCGAAAGCTACGAAAACTCCATGAAGACAAACGGCTAATTTCCCGTTAGTCAAAAGCGACCGACTAAATTTTAGTCGGTCGCTTTAATTATTACTGCTCTGCGCTATCCTTTGATTGCTTTTTGCTAACTATCTTATTAGTCACCTTATTCATACCATAAATAAATATTATGATAACTCCTATTACTATGAATATACAAAGCATTCCTTTCCACATATATTGGAGAGAATCAAGAAAGCGTTGTGCGCTGAAATTATTTAAAAAATCCATATTATTCCCCTTTCATTATTACAAGAAAAAGCTAAGTATTAGTCCACCCGCTATAACAGAAGCGATCTGTCCTGATACATTTACTCCGATAGACTGCATTAAAAGGAAATTCTGCGGGTCTTCTTTAAGTCCCATTTTATGCACCACTCGTCCTGACATTGGGAATGCGGAAATTCCCGCCGCACCTATCATAGGATTTATCTTTTCCTTTAAGAACAAATTGAGGAATTTTGCGAATATAACTCCGCCCGCCGTATCGAATATAAAGGCAAAGAGTCCGAGCGCAAGAATAAGAAGTGTTGCAGGCTGTAAAAATTTTGTTGCTTCCATTTGAACGGCAATAGTAATGCCAAGAAATATGGTAACGAGGTTTGCAAGTACTTTTTGCGCAGTTTCGGAAAGCGAATCAAGCACTCCGCACTCGCGTATAAGGTTACCAAACATAAGAAATCCTACAAGCGCTACCGATGAGGGAGCAACAAGTCCCGCGATTATTGTAATTACTATCGGGAAAAGTATCTTGGTCGTTTTTGAAACGCTTTTTCCTCTGTAAGGCATTCTGATAAGGCGTTCTTTTTTGGTAGTCAGCGCCTTTATTACGGGCGGCTGAATTATCGGCACGAGTGCCATATACGAGTACGCCGCCACCATTATAGCGCCCGTATAGCTTGACTTGAGCTTTTGAGCAACAACGATCGCAGTAGGGCCGTCAGCCGCACCTATAATACCTATTGACGCTGCATCGGGTATATCAAAAAACAGCGATGCGAGGCAAAATGTAAGAAATATTCCAAACTGTGCCGCCGCGCCAAAAAGCATAAGCTTTGGATTGGCAAGGACAGGGCCAAAATCTATCATGGCTCCTATTCCTATAAACAGGATAAGAGGAAACAGCTCGTTTGCAATACCTGCGTCAAACAGTGTTTGAAGCGGTCCTTCCTCTCCTATTGCTCCCGAAAATGGCAGGTTTACCATTATAGTTCCAAATCCAAGCGGCAAAAGTAGTGTAGGCTCCATATCCTTTTTGATAGCAAGAAAAATAAGAAGTCCTCCTATCGCCCACATCACTACATACTTCCAGCCACCGCTTTGAAACAAAGTTAAAAAGCTTTCATAAAGAATTTCCATATACGAGTTTCCTTTCTTTTGTTTGTAAATATTAAAAAAACAAGACTTTTATGCTTTTTGCATAAAAGTCTTGTTTTAAACACTAGTTTAGGTTGCTCCGGATAAAAATCGTTCTGACGAAACAACCGACACGGCAAAGCCGCGCAAACTACTCCCTTTTATTTCCAAAAAATATTATACACCAACACAAACGACTTGTCAAGCGGTTTGTATAATTTCGTACAAATACACCGTTCGGCAGATTTGTCTTTTCTATATACAGCTAAACAGAGTATATAGTTCTCATATGTCACTTTAATTTGTGATATATAGGCTTTCTGTTTTCAAAGGTACAAACATAACCAAAAATATCCCTCAGTATCTCCAAGCCTTCGCTTGCATATTGACCTACCCTGCTGTCATCGTGAGCATCGGAGCCAATTGTTACTATCTCACCGCCAAGCTCCTTAAATCTTTTCAGAAAATCGGCTGATGGAAGGAACTGTCCAACGCGGTCAACACCGCTTGAATTTATCTCCATTCCCTTTCCTTTGTCGGCAACAATTTTCATTATCTCATCGCAAATGTCAGCAAAATCCTTATAATACAAAGGCTCATGAGTAGGATTGTGCGCCGATTTGCAAACATAGTTTAAATGTCCCAGCACATCGAAATCATCGTGAACCTTGACACATTCAAGCGATTGCAAAAGATATTTTTGGAACGCCTCTCGTCCCGAATTGCTTTTCCAAAACTCGGGATAATAAGGGTCGGTTCCATCAACATAATGTATTGAACCTATAACAAAATCAAACTTGCGTTTTGAAAGCAGATCTGAAAGCTCCTTTGTATTCCATGTCGTAAGCCCAAACTCAACGCCTCGGCGTATGAGCACACTGTGGGAAGCAAGAGAATCGTATTCCTCTGCGTACCTTTCAACCGTAAAGATGTCGGGAGCAACCGCTGGATCTGTGTTGAAATCATAATGGTCAGTAAAGCATATCTCCTTTAAGCCTTGCTTTTCAGCAGAAAGAACGATGCTTTTAGGATCTGCGGTGGAGTCAAATGACACTCTGCTGTGCAAATGAAAATCATACATTGTTTGTTTCCTCTAACTTATCTGCTTTTTTAGACTATTCAAGTTGCTTTACGATATTTTATCATTGTTTTAATGATAAACTCAGTTAAAATATCCCTCTTTGTAAAGAAGCTCTGCAATAAGCACTGCTCCGCCCGCAGCTCCTCTGAGAGTATTGTGTGACAATCCAACAAACTTATAGTCATAAAGAGTGTCCTCACGAAGTCTTCCGACCGTTACGCCCATTCCACCGTATATATCACGGTCGAGAGCCGCCTGAGGACGATTGTCCTCCTCAAAATAAGTGATAAACTGCTCGGGCGCATGAGGAAGTTTGAGCTCCTGAGGCTTACCCTTAAAATTCTTCCACTCCTCGAGTATCTGCTCCTTGGTGGGCTTATTCTCAAATTTTACAAATACTGCTGCGGTATGTCCGTCAGTTACAGGAACACGAATGCACTGAGTTGTTATAACAGGCTCCTGAGCCTTTACTATCTGTCCATTCTCAACCTTACCCCAAACGCGCAGAGGCTCTTGTTCGCTCTTTTCTTCCTCTCCGCCAATATAGGGGATAACATTATCTATCATCTCAGGCCACTCGTTGAAGGTCTTGCCTGCACCTGAAATTGCCTGGTAAGTAGTTGCAACTACCTCCTTGATACCAAACTTACGAAGAGGCGTAAGCGCGGGAACATAGGACTGGATAGAGCAGTTAGGCTTAACTGCTATAAAGCCTCTCTTTGTTCCAAGTCGCTTTCTCTGCGCTTCAATAACTTCAAGATGAGCATCGTTTATTTCGGGAATTACCATAGGAACATCAGGTGTCCAACGGTTTGCGGAGTTATTTGACACA
>JAGCJD010000041.1 GCA_017648425.1 Clostridia bacterium
CGGAGATAGCGGAGCAAATAGGTATTTCAAGACAAGGCGTGCGTGACATAATCAAAAAATCCGAGGATGAGCTTCTCTTTTATGAGGAAAAGCTCGGCCTTGCCGAAAAGCTTAAAAGCGTTGAGCAACAAGCAAATGAGCTGTCCGCTATGTCAAAAAGCATAGAATTACCCCAGGAGATACAGGACAAAATAATAACCCTTACAGCTATTATAAAGCAGTAAGTTTTTAGTATATAGGAAGGTGATAATATGTTTCAAAGTTTAAGTGAAAAATTAGAAAATGCCTTCAAAAAGTTCAAGAGCAAGGGTAAGCTTACGGAAGCCGATATAAAAGCGGGTATGCGAGAGATAAAGCTCGCGCTCCTTGAGGCTGATGTAAACTTTAAGGTCGTTAAGGACTTTATAAACAGTGTTTCTGAAAGAGCTGTCGGCGCAGAGGTGTTGGAATCTCTACTCCCTGCTCAGCAGATAGTCAAAATAGTAAACGAGGAGCTCACGAGCCTCATGGGCGGCTCTCAATCAAAGTTGACAATTTCCCCAAAGCCTCCTACGGTCGTAATGATGGTAGGTCTTCAAGGCGCAGGTAAGACAACTCACGCAGGAAAGCTCGCGGGGCTTTACAAAAAGCAAGGCAAGCATCCGTTGCTGGTCGCTTGTGACATATACAGACCTGCCGCTATCAAGCAGCTTGAAATAGTTGGCGAAAAGCTTGACATTCCCGTGTTCACCATGGGTGACAAGGTATCCCCCGTCAAGATAGCTGAGGAAGGCGTAAAGCTCGCCGTACAAAAGGGATACGACATGGTATTCATTGACACTGCGGGACGACTGCATATCGATGAGGAGCTTATGAAGGAGCTTCAAGATATAAAAACAAAGGTCGCTCCCACCGAAATACTTTTGACGATAGACGCTATGATAGGTCAGGACGCAGTCAATGTTTCAAAAACATTCAACGAGCTTCTTGATGTAACGGGCGTTATACTGACAAAGCTTGACGGTGATACAAGAGGTGGCGCGGCGCTTTCTGTCCGTCATGTTACGGGAAAGCCGATAAAGTTTATCGGTACGGGCGAAAAGCTCGATGCGATAGAGCCCTTCCACCCCGACAGAATGGCATCACGAATACTCGGAATGGGCGATGTGCTTTCGCTTATTGAAAAGGCGGAGCAAGCGTATGATGAGAAAAAGGCGGTCGAGCTTGAAAAAAAGCTTCGTGAGGCAACCTTTACGCTTGACGACTATCTCGACCAATTCGCACAGCTTAAAAACATGGGCAGTCTTGAACAGGTGCTTGGAATGATGCCAGGTATGAAAGCAGGCGCGCTCAAAGACGCAAAAATAGACGAAAAGGCTCTTGCAAGAACTGAGGCAATAATCAAATCCATGACTATGCGTGAGCGTGAAAAGCCCGAAATACTTAACGCCTCGCGCAAAAAGAGGATCGCCGCAGGAAGCGGTACTACCGTAGAGGATGTAAACAGACTGCTCAATCAGAACAATCAGGTCAACAAGCTGATGAAG
>JAGCJD010000005.1 GCA_017648425.1 Clostridia bacterium
AGATCGATCAAAAGCTGAGCAACCACACAAAAGACACCCCCGACGAGAAAAGCAAATAAAGCATCAATCAGCATAGATCCGTCCTTTCTATCTTTATGGCGGGAGCGACACCGAAAATATGGTCTCCCTGCTGAACGCTTGAGGGACTCATTAAAGCTCCCGTTGAAAGAAAAAGCAATCTTTTATATTCGCCCGAAAAGAGCTTAGGCACGAAAAAAGCAGAAAGAACCGAGGCGGAGCATCCGCACCCGGAGCCGCCACTGTGAACATCCTGTAAATCAAAGTCGTAAAGAAGATTTCCACAGTCAAAATGAATTTTAGAAATATCGATACCGCCCTCGGAAAGCAAGGAGAGAAGAAGCTCGGAGCCCACCCTTCCAAGATCTCCCGTTACGATAGCGTCAAAGGAAGAGATATCCTCACAGCTTTCGGCAAAATAGTGTAAAATGCTTTCCGCCGCCGCGGGAGCCATGGCGGCACCCATATTGGTAGCGTCTGAAATTGCACCGTCAATCACCTTGCTGGGCATTACGGCAGTAATGGCAGCGGGAACGATAGATTCCCTTTTTCTTGCCGAAAGACTAATGGCACCTCCGCCGGTTGCCGTCCACTGTGCGGTGGGGGATCTTTGACCGCCGTATTCAATAGGAGTACGAAACTGTCTTTCTGCCGCACAGTTGTGTGAGGTGGTAACGGCGGCACCGATAGATTCCCCACCCGACTCGGATAAAAAAACGGAAAGGCACATAAGGGCTTCGGTACAGGTCGAGCAAGCACCGTAAAGTCCTATATAGGGAATGCCGAAGGTATAAAGACCTCCTGAGGAAGCAACGCATTGATTTTGAAGATCTCCCGCAAAAAGAAAGCGAAGGTCCATCGAAGCAAGACCCGCCTTTTTGAGCGCGAACCCAAGTGCAAGCCTGCCAATCTCTCCCTCGGCGTGCTCCCAGGTGTCCATACCGAATTTATCGTCGGGCTCAATTAAATCAAAACACCTTCCGAGAGGGCCTTTTCCCTCCTCGTGTCCGCCAACTGCCGCGTGAGAAATAAAATAGGCGGGATTTTTAAGTGGAATAATTCGATTTTTCATACGCCCCCCGTAAGCAAAAGATAAATAAAATAAATAATACCGTAAAGCATTCCCGAAAGAATACCGTAAACAATGACAGGACCCGCTACGGTAAAAATTTTTGCGCCGACGCCAAGTATAAAGCCCTCACTTTTTGTGTCAATTGCGGGAGATACGACTGAATTTGCAAACCCCGTGACAGGTACCAGTGTGCCCGCTCCGGCAAAGCGCGCAATTCTGTCAAAAAAACCGAGACCCGTCAAAAGTGCCGCTGTGAAAATTAAAGAAATACTGACGAAGGAAAGTGAGTCCTCGCGTGATGCGCCAAGCCAAATAAACAGATAGCTTAACCATTGTCCTAAAAAGCAAACGAGTCCGCCAAAGAAAAACGCTCTGACGCAGTTTTTTAAAACGGGCGATTTTGGAGACATTTTTTCAACAAGAACTTTGTAATTTTTATTGGTATGCATTTTAACCCCCATCTTATAAATATGTAAAGTAAACCTATCAAAAAGACAAACTTTCATATACATTTAATAGTATTTACCTGCAAAAACAAAAATATGAGGACTTTTTATAAAGACCTCATATTTTATGAAAAAGGAGGGATACCGCACAAAAAAAGAATCAATCGCGTCAAAAAGGTAAGAAAAATACAAAGCGGAAGAAAATAAAAAATATATAAAGGAAAGCGTTTTGCGATCTTTTCCTCTCCCGTCAAGATCGTAAGAAGATAAAAAAACAAAAGCGTCAAAAGCAAAATGGAAGCAATTAAAATTGCGGGGTAATAGAAAAAGGAAGAAAAAATATCAAACCGCAAAAGTGCCCGTAAGGATCTCGTTCCTCCGCAACCCATACAGGCAATGCCGAAAATCTCATAAAAGGCACACAGGAAGAGATTTGGGAAAGCCTCTTTTAAAAGACGGTGAAGAAGAATGTATCCAAACGCCGCACTCAAAAGCGGAACGAAAATATATAAAAGACGAAAAATATATTTTCTTCTGATTTTTCTTTTTTTCATAACGGATTTCCTTTATTTTTGCTTCTCTACTTGACAAGTTTTTCTATAATATGTTAAAATGTGAGGGAAAAACAAGGAGGATTTCTCATGAGCGGTTACGATAAACAGCAAAACGATAGCTTTTCGAGCGACGGCTTTTATGAATATAAGGAAGAAAACTCCGACGGGCTCAGTGGCGTTATTGAGGAACTTTCCACACCAAAGACGAAGGGGTATGCCATTGCTTCGTTGATTCTCGGTATTTTTTCGGTCGTCTGCTGCTGTGTCGGCTGGATGGGACTGATTGCGGGAGCGGGTGCAATCGTGCTATCCGTCCTTTCAAGGCGCCATCTTGGATATTTTGATACAATGACGATCGTAGGGCTTATTCTGGGTATCTTTGGCGTTGTATTTGGCGTTCTGACGCTTGTATTTGAAGCACTTCTTGCAACGGAAGAATTTATGATCGAGTTTGAAAAAAGAATCGATGATCTTTACGGAGACTTTGATGTAAACACCTATACTTAAATCGACACAGACGGTGACGCACTCACCGTCTGTTTTTTAGGAAAAATTCCCCACGACAAAGGGATATTATAAGAAACAACAGAAAAAATACAGGTAAAATTCTACACC
>JAGCJD010000042.1 GCA_017648425.1 Clostridia bacterium
AACTGTATGCAAAGCGTGAGGACCTTAACCATTCGGGCGCGCACAATCTCAACCACTGCATGGGCGATGCGTTGCTTGCAAAATATATGGGCAAAAAGAAAGTGATTGCAGAAACGGGAGCAGGGCAGCATGGTGTTGCGCTTGCTACTGCGGCGGCGTATTTCGGTCTTGAATGCGATATTTATATGGGATCTGTCGATATAAAAAAGCAAGCTCCCAATGTTGCAAGAATGAAGATCCTGGGCGCTAATGTCATTGAGGTAACTCATGGACTTAAAACGCTTAAAGAGGCTGTTGATGCGGCATTTGACGCATACAGCAAGGAATATAAGGATAGTATATACTGCATAGGTTCGGTCCTTGGACCGCACCCGTTCCCGATGATGGTGCGCGATTTCCAGAGCATAGTTGGAATTGAAGCAAGAGAGCAGTTCGTTGAAATGACAGGCAATTTGCCTACGGCAATAGTTGCTTGTGTTGGCGGAGGCTCTAATGCGGCAGGTCTTTTTGCAGGTTTTTTGAATGATCCTGTTGATATTTATGGAATTGAGCCTCTTGGCAGAGGTCCAAAGCTTGGCGACCATGCAGCAAGCCTAAAATACGGAACAGAGGGAATAATGCATGGATTTAACAGCATAATGCTTAAAGATGAAAATGGCGAGCCCGCGCCCGTTTACTCGGTAGCGAGCGGTCTTGACTATCCCTCCTCAGGCCCTGAACACGCATTCCTTCAGGATCTCGGCAGAGTAAAATACGATGTTATTGACGACGAGGAAACCATTGACGCGTTCTTCAAGCTCTCTCGTCTTGAAGGAATTATTCCTGCAATAGAAAGCTCTCACGCCGTTGCTTACGGAATGAAGCTTGCTAAGACTATGGAGCACGGCTCTGTTCTTATCAATCTCTCGGGAAGAGGAGATAAGGACATGGATTACATAATTGAAAATTACGGTATCCGCTGATTAAAAACTTAAACGAGCGCCGACTTACGGACGGCGCTCGCTTTTTGCATTATATTGTTTAAAAAACACAAATTAAGGGCTGCTTGTTTATAAAACTTTTATGGCGTATTGGGGATATTTTTTGTTGACTTTATATCATATATATGATATAATAGATAAGTAAAGGGCTGATTGCCTTTGTCTGGCTTTTTGTTACCGACGGTGAAAAGGTAGAATTAACTACATTGGGAGCAAGAAGTAATATAGCCGAACCGTCTGGGCAGTCCTTTTTCATGCTTGTGTAGAGGACTGCCTATAATTATTTTTTGGAGGTAGAAAATGAAAAAAGTAGCGATAATAATGGGAAGTGACAGCGATCTTCCCGTAGTTCAAAAAGGCGTTGAAAAGCTTAAAGAATACGGCGTGCCGTTTGAGGTTCATGTATTTTCTGCGCACAGAACGCCTGTCGAGGCAAAGGAGTTTTCGTCTAATGCAAGAGCAAACGGATTTGGAGCAATAATAGCGGCGGCCGGAATGGCAGCGCATCTTGCAGGAGCAATTGCGGCAAACACTACATTGCCCGTTATAGGCATTCCCGTAAAATCCAAAAATTTTGACGGAATGGACGCGCTTTTGTCAACTGTTCAAATGCCAACAGGAATTCCTGTGGCAACCGTAGCAGTAGATGGAGCAGCCAACGCAGCGTTGCTTGCTATCGAGATACTTGCGGTAACTGATACTTCATTAGCTGAAAAGCTTGACAGCGCAAGAGCAGATGGCGCTAAAAAGGTACTTGCAAAGGATGCGGAAATATCCGCTATGTTCAACAACTGATATAACTTTCATATTCATTTAGGAAAATTACAGGAGGTCTTATGGGAGGTTTTTTTGGAGTTGTAAGTCATAAGAATGCAGTGCCTGACGTGTTCTTTGGAACTGACTATCATTCACATCTCGGAACTAAACGAGGCGGTATGGCGGCATATGATAGTGAGATAGGTCTACAACGAGATATTCATAACATAGAGAATTCGCCGTTCAGAACCAAGTTCGGAGATGTTTTTAACGAAATGAGGGGAAATGCGGCAATAGGCTGTATAAGTGACACACATCCTCAGCCTCTGCTTATTCGTTCGCATATTGGAATATATGCCATATCTATCATAGGACATATAAACAACGCAGATGAGCTTATTGAAAAATACGAGCTTGTTAATTGTGGACATTTTGGCGTAATGACTGGCGGACGAGTAAATTCTGTGGATCTCGTAGCTTCGCTTATAAACCAAAAGGACAGCTATGCTGAAGGAATTCGTTTTGCTCAGGAAGTCATTGACGGAACGGCGGCAATATTGATATTGACCAACGAGGGAACGCTGATAGCTGCACGAGATAGATTTGGAAGACTTCCGGTTATCATTGGGAAAAATGAGTACGGACACAGTGTTTCATTTGAATCATTTGCCTTTGAAAAGCTTGAATATGAAAAGGTCAAGGAGCTTGGTCCGGGAGAGATAGTTCATCTGACAGCTGATAGCATGGAGCAACTTTCTCCTCCGCGTGACGAAATGAAGATATGCTCGTTCCTTTGGACATATTACGGATACCCTACATCAACCTATGAGGGCGTGAATGTCGAAATAATGCGTTATAAGAACGGAAAGATACTTGCCAAAAACGACAAGAACAACGGTGTGGCACAGAATATTGATTATGTTTGCGGAATGCCCGATTCGGGAACACCTCATGCAATAGGATATGCAAACGAAAGCGATGCCGATTTTGCTCGTGCATTTATCAAATATACACCCACATGGATGCGTAGCTTTACACCCTCGCTTCAAGCCGACAGAAACAAAATAGCAAAAATGAAGCAGATACCTGTTAGAGAGTTAATTCAGGACAAAAAGCTTCTTATAGTTGACGACTCTATCGTAAGAGGAACGCAGTTAAAGGGAACAGTAGATTTCCTTCATGAGAATGGTGCAAAAGAGGTACATATGCGTTCAGCATGTCCTCCCATAATGTACGGCTGTAAATATCTAAACTTTTCGAGAGCTACCGATGACCTTGAACTTATTGCAAGAAGAACCATACTTGAACTTGAGGGTGAGGAAGGCTTTAAGTATATTGAGGAATACAGCTCGTCAGATACAGAAAGAGGAAAGAACTTACGAAAAGCGATAGCCGAAAAATTCAATTTTGATTCGCTTGAATTCCAGTCCTTGGAGGGAATAGTCAAGGCCATCGGAATAGACCCGTGCAAGCTTTGCACATATTGTTGGAACGGAAAAGAATAATTATAAATTTTATTTACGAAAGGAATATAAAATGTCAAAGAGTTACAGTGAAAGCTACAAGGCGGCAGGAGTTGATATAACGGCGGGCTACAAGTCTGTCGAGCTTATGAAGGCGCATATTGCAAGAACAAAAAACAGCGGATGCCTTGACGATGTTGGAGGATTTGGAGGTTGCTTCGGTCTTCCTACGGGATATGAAGAGCCTGTTCTCGTTTCTGGTACTGACGGATGCGGAACAAAGGTAAAAATGGCTATTCTTATGGACAAGCATGACACAATAGGAATAGATGCGGTTGCTATGTGTGTAAACGACATAATCTGTTGCGGAGCAAAGCCCTTGTTCTTCCTTGATTATATCGCTTGCGGAAAGAATATTCCCGAGAAGATAGCTGCTATCGTTGCAGGTGTTGCAGAGGGCTGTGTTCAGTCTGGCGCGGCACTTATCGGTGGAGAAACAGCGGAACATCCCGGTATGATGCCTGTTGACGAATACGACCTTGCAGGATTTGCTGTTGGCATAGTTGACAAGAAAAAGATACTTGATAACACCAAGACCGCAGAGGGAGATGTAGTTATTGCACTTGCATCAAGCGGTATCCATTCAAACGGATTTTCACTTTGCAGAAAGGTGTTTGACATTGACAATAACCCGGCGGATCTTTATGTACCCTGCGAGGAGCTTGGCGGAGCTACCGTTGCAGAAACGCTTCTCACACCTACAAGAATTTATGTAAAGAGCGTTCTTGCACTTCTCGAAAAGGTAAATGTAAAGGGAATAAGCCATATTACTGGCGGCGGATTCTACGAGAATATACCGAGAGCTCTTCCTGATGGCTATACAGCAAAAATAAAGAGAGATGCAGTTAAGGTGCTTCCCATATTTGAGCTTATCGCAAAGCGTGGCGGCATTCCCGAGAGAGATATGTTCAACACATACAACATGGGTGTCGGTATGAGCATAACAGTACCTGCAAACGAGGTTGATACAGCACTTGAAATACTCAAAGCTCACGGTGAGGACGCATATGTTATTGGTGAGATCGTCAAGGGTGACGAGGGTGTTATTATCTGCTGATATAAGGCTGAAATAGCTTTGAAAGGAGTATTTATGAGCGTTACCGATAAAGCAAGGATCGCCGTTCTCGTTTCGGGAGGCGGAACTAATCTTCAAGCACTGATAGATGCCAGCGAAAGTGGAACAATAAAAAGCGGAGAGATAAGCCTTGTTATTTCCAACAACCCGAGCGCATATGCAATTAAAAGGGCAGAGCTTGCGGGAATTGATGCCGCAATAGTAACCAAAAAGGAATGCGGCACACAGCAGGCATTTGAAAATAAAATCATAGAGATACTTACCGAATACAATATTGACTTTATGATACTTGCAGGATTTATGAGTATTCTTAGTGAGGAATTTACCTCAAAATATCCCAAAAGAATAATAAATGTTCACCCATCGCTTATCCCGTCCTTCTGTGGAAAGGGCTTTTATGGACTTCGCGTACACGAGGCGGCACTTGAATACGGAGTAAAGGTAACGGGAGCTACCGTTCATTATGTGAATGAGATCCCCGATGGGGGCGAGATCATACTTCAAAAAAGCGTTTCCATAAATAAAAACGAAACGCCCGAACCTTTGATCTGCTCTGCGCCTTTGCCGAGGTGTGAAGGATAAAGGACGTTCCAAAGAGGCAAAATGCCCCCTTGGAACGTCATTTTTGTTC
>JAGCJD010000043.1 GCA_017648425.1 Clostridia bacterium
GTTTTCTATCTCCATTCTCGTCTTTTGGAGCGCGCCGCTTGCGTTGCTCCTGAGTTTGGCGGAGGCTCGATAACGGCACTTCCTATAATAGAAACTCAGGCGGGAGATGTTTCGGCATATATACCAACTAATGTTATCTCTATCACTGACGGACAGATATTCCTTGAAACAGAGCTTTTCCATGCGGGAGTTATGCCTGCGATAAACCCAGGTATTTCAGTTAGCCGTGTTGGTGGTTCCGCTCAGCTTAAGGGAATGAAAAAGGTTTCGGGTGAATTAAAGCTCCTATATTCTCAGTACCGTGAGCTTCAAGCGTTCGCGCAGTTTGGAAGCGACCTTGATGCTGACACCAAGTCAAGACTTGCTCTTGGAGAAAGAATAGTTGAGGTTTTAAAGCAGGGACGCAACTCCCCCGTTCGTGTAGGCTGTCAGGTTGCAATAGTTTATGCAGTCATCAACGGATATCTTAACGACACCCCCGTAAAAGGCGTCAAGGATTACGAGCGTTCTCTCTTTGAACTGCTCGAAAACAAATACTCCGCTCTGCTCTCTCGTATAGAAGCAGGAAGCTGGGATGACGCTGATATTGAGGAACTCAAAAAGGCGCTCTCTGAGATGAGGTGATCTTATGGGCGCTGATATAAAGCAACTGCGTATAAGAATTAAAAGCGTTGACTCCACCCTGCACCTTACCAAGGCAATGGGACTTGTAGCATCCTCTAAAATACGCAAGGCGACTGATCTTATGAACAAGGGCAAGGAATATTCCAAAGCTCTTGAAGAAACAGTTGAGCAACTTGCCACATACAAAGAATGTGAAAAAAGCCCTTATATGAGAATTGGTAAGACCGATAAGACCTGCCTTATAGTAATTGCGGGTGACAGAGGTCTTGCGGGTGGATATAATGCGAATATTTTCCGACTTATGCGTGAGTACCAGGACGCGGAGATAATTCCGATAGGAAAAAGAGCGTGCGACAAATACGGTGGTAAGCTATTGCTTGCAGAGGGCTTCAACTATACCGATGCTATGGAAATATCCAAAAAAATTTGTCTTGAATTCAAGCAAGAAAAATTTGACAGATTCGGTATAGTTTGCACAAAATATAATTCGCTTATGTCACAAGAAGCGCAGATCAAGTGGCTTCTTCCCATTGCAAAGCAAAAAAGCGACAAGACAGTAAGCGCTGTTTTTGAGCCTGACGAAATAACCGTATTAAATTCTATCATTCCCGAATACTTGGCAGGAATGATAATTTCCAGTGTAAAAGAAAGCTTTGCAAGTGAGGTTGCGGCAAGACGAGTTGCAATGGATAGCGCAGGAAAGAACGCGCAGGAAATGATTGACACTCTCGGACTTGAATACAACCGAGCAAGACAAGGCGCTATTACTCAGGAAA
Organism: Clostridia bacterium; assembly: GCA_017648425.1. Lineage (GTDB taxonomy): Bacteria > Bacillota > Clostridia > Oscillospirales > CAG-272 > HGM12713. The sequence continues at coordinate 1,401 of JAGCJD010000043.1, forward strand.
TAACAGAAATCGTTGCAGGTAGCAATGTATAGCCTTAATTTGACTTAAAAAGTACAGAGAAAGGAACAGTCAAAATATGTCTAACACAGCAAAAGGAGCAGTTTCGCAGGTCATGGGACCTGTCGTGGATGTATGCTTCGAGGAAGGCGCCCTGCCTTCAATATACAATGCGTTGACAATGAAAAACGGTGAAAAAACTCTCACCGTTGAGGTTGCTCAGCACATAGGTGACAATGTCGTTCGTTGCATTGCCATGTCCTCAACGGACGGACTTAAAAGAGGAACTCCCGTTACGGACACAGGAAAGACGATAAGCGTTCCCGTAGGTAGAGAAACGCTCGGCAGAATTTTCAATGTTCTTGGAGATACTGTTGACAATATGCCGTTTGACCAAAGTGTTGAGCGTTGGAATATTCACCGCTCCGCTCCTGCATACAGTGAGCTTTCTACTTCCACAGAGGTTTTGGAAACGGGTATCAAGGTCATAGACCTTATATGTCCTTATTCAAAGGGCGGTAAAATAGGCTTGTTTGGTGGAGCGGGAGTTGGAAAAACCGTTCTTATAATGGAGCTTATCAACAATATTGCAAAGCAGCACGGCGGACTTTCCGTATTTACGGGCGTAGGTGAGCGTACTCGCGAGGGTAACGACCTTTATAATGAAATGAAGGAGTCAGGCGTTCTCTCAAACACGACCTTGGTTTATGGACAAATGAATGAGCCTCCCGGAGCAAGAATGAGAGTTGCTCTCTCGGGACTTACTATGGCGGAATATTTCAGAGATGAAGAAAACCAAGATGTTCTTTTGTTTATCGACAACATCTTCAGATTTACTCAGGCAGGAAGTGAAGTTTCCGCGCTTCTCGGTCGTATGCCGAGTGCCGTTGGATACCAGCCAACTCTGGCAACCGAAATGGGTGATCTTCAAGAGCGTATCACATCTACAAAGAAGGGTTCTATAACATCTATTCAGGCTGTTTATGTGCCTGCTGACGACTTGACAGACCCTGCTCCCGCTACAACCTTTGCTCACCTTGACGCTACCACCGTTCTTTCCCGTGGTATTGCTTCACAGGGTATATATCCTGCCGTAGATCCGTTGGAATCGACGAGCCGTATTCTCTCCCCCGATATTTTGGGTGAGGAGCATTACACGGTAGCTCGTGAGGTACAGCGTATTTTGCAGAGATACAAGGAACTTATGGATATTATAGCCATTATGGGTATGGACGAGCTATCCGATGAGGATAAGATGCTTGTTCAACGCGCAAGAAAAATCCAGCGTTTCCTCTCTCA
>JAGCJD010000044.1 GCA_017648425.1 Clostridia bacterium
ATCTTGTAAGCGTTGCCGCTGAAAGTCTGTTCCTTGCAACAAGCAGAAGTCCGCTGGTGTTTCGGTCAAGTCTGTTTACGGGGCGAAATACGAACGGAAGCCCTATTTGCGTGTATCTGTGCGTCAGAGCGTTTGCTACCGTATCACCGTAATGTCCGTGAGATTGGTGTGTTGGCATATTCGCGCTCTTGTCGGGAACTACAAGTTCGCTGTCCTCGTAAGCTATTTTAAGTTCCAGGTCGCTCGGCGTGAGCTTTTCGGGAGTTTGAATGTCCTCTACTGCGAACGATAGCACATCTGACTCTTTGACGGTAGCTCTTACGGTAACATGCTTTCCATTGAGAGTTATTCCGTTTTCAATAAATTTTAAGTGCTTGACGGTCGCTCGTGAAAAGCCGAGCTCACGCCGCATTATTTCGAGTACGGAGCTTCCATCGTTTTGCTTGGATACTAAATATTCCATCAGTTGTCGTCATCCAGCTTGAGAACTGCCATGAACGCCTCGGGAGATACTTGAACAGAGCCGAGCTGACGCATCTTCTTTTTACCCTCTTTTTGCTTTTCAAGCAGCTTTTTCTTACGAGTTATATCACCGCCGTAGCACTTTGCAAGGACATCCTTACGCATAGCCTTTACGGTTTCACGCGCGATTATTCGCGATCCGATTGCTGCTTGTATCGGGATTTCGAAGAGCTGTCGGGGAATGTTGTCCTTGAGCTTTTCGGCAATACGCCTTGCTCTGCCATACGCCTTTTCCTCGTGAACTATAAATGAAAGCGCGTCAACCTGCTCGCCATTAAGAAGAAAATCAAGCTTTACGAGCTTGCTCGCTACATAATCGCCAAGCTCGTAGTCGAGTGACGCATATCCGCGTGAACGGCTTTTGAGAGCATCAAAAAAGTCGTATATTATTTCATTGAGCGGTAGGTCGTAGTGAAGCTCGACACGCACGGTGTCTATATATTTCATGTCTATAAATGTTCATCGTCTGTCCTGACACAGGTCCATAAGTCCGCCGACATATTCGGTGGGGGTTATTATATTAGCCTTTACTATCGGCTCGTAAGCTACATCTAGTTCGTCCGCGGGAGGGAAATTTGAGGGGTTATCTATGCGTACCGTTTCGCCATCACGCCTTTTGACCTCGTAAATAACGGAGGGCGCGGTCGTTATAAGGTCAAGATTGAACTCCCGTTCAAGTCTTTCCTCAATTATCTCCATGTGCCAAAGTCCCAAGAATCCGCAACGGAAGCCAAATCCGAGCGCTATTGAGGTTTCAGGCTCAAATACGAGAGCTGCGTCATTAAGACGGAGCTTTTCAAGCGCATCGCGGAGGTCTCCGTATTTTGCTCCGTCCGCGGGGTAAATACCTGCATAGACCATGGGCTGTACGGGCTTAAATCCAGGCATGGGATCTTCTGTGGGGCGCTCGTCAAGTGTTATGGTGTCGCCAACCTGCGTGTCTCCCACGCTCTTTATGGAGGCTGTTATATATCCGACATCGCCTGCGGAAATGCGTTCGGTCTTTTGCAGCCCGAATGGTGTCATGTATCCTACATCTACTACATCGAATACAGCTCCTGTGCTCATGAGCCTTATCCTGTCGCCGCTTTTTAGCTCGCCGTCAATTACTCTTACATTGACTACGACACCGAGATAGCTGTCGTAATATGAGTCGAATATAAGCGCTTTAAGCGGGGCGCTCTCATCGCCCTTGGGTGGCGGAACATCACGCACAACGGCTTCAAGAACCTGCTCTATGTTAAGTCCTGTTTTAGCTGAAACTGCAGGGCAGTCCTCAGCGGGAATGCCGATAATGTCCTCTATTTCTCCACGGACACGCTCTATGTCTGCGGAGGGTAGATCTATTTTGTTTATAACGGGAACTATTTCGAGGTTTGCATCTACCGCAAGATATGCGTTTGCAAGCGTTTGAGCCTCTATTCCCTGAGTAGCGTCAACAACGAGTATAGCACCGTCACATGCATTAAGAGAGCGGGATACTTCATAGTTAAAGTCCACATGCCCTGGTGTATCTATAAGGTTGAATTCATATGTCTCGCCGTTTTTTGCGGTGTAATTCAAGCGTACGGCGGTTGCCTTTATCGTTATACCACGCTCTTTTTCAAGCTCCATGTTATCAAGCAATCTGTTTTCCATTTCTCTTTGAGAAACTGTATCGGTTGCTTCGAGTATTCTGTCGGCAAGCGTTGATTTGCCGTGGTCGATATGGGCTATTATGGAAAAATTCCTTATATGTTGCTGTCTTTCGGTGTTTGCCATCATTATCTCCATATAAATAATATATAAGTTATATATAATAATTATATAACATTTTTGAAAAATTCTCAATAGGATTTTGCGTTTTCGGTAAAAAAATTAACAAAAACTTGGTAAATACACATATTGATAGAAAAAAGTGCAAATAAAACAGTCAACTTGACAATTTTTGTCTTGAAATTATTGCTTTTTGTCTTGAAAACACCAGTTGTTTGTCTTATAATTAGCATGTAAGAAAAAACTGTTTTTTGCAGTACGAAAGGAATTCGAACAATGTCTGAAAACAAAAAAAGAGTAGCTATCGTAGGTTACGGCGGAATGGGTAGCTGGCATGCAAGACACATTTTGGCAAGTGATGTTTGCGAGCTTGCGGGAATATGGGATATAAAGCCCGAAAGACGCGCTCTTGCCGAGAGCAACGGAATACATGTGTATTCTTCGCTCAACGATCTGCTTGCCGATAAAAGCATTGAAATAGTTACGATTGCCGTTCCGAATGAGTGTCATATGCCGATAGCTTTGGAGGCTATGGACAGTGGAAAAAATGTGGTTTGCGAAAAGCCCGTTACATTAAATCATGAGGAGCTTGAAAAAATAATAGATAAATCAAAAAGCACGGGAAAGCTGTTTTCGGTTCACCAGAACAGACGCTGGGACTGCGATTACCTCATAATGAAGGACTTGTACGCATCGGGTAAGCTTGGCGAGGTGTTCTCGATTGAGTCAAGATACCACGGTTCTCGCGGAATTCCAGGTGATTGGAGAGCTAAAAAGGAGCATGGCGGCGGAATGATGCTTGACTGGGGTGTTCACCTTATAGACCAGATCCTTGGAATAGCGTGTGACCGCAAAATAGAAAAGATTTACTGTCGTTGCGACCATATTACAAATGATGAGGTCGATGACGGATTTAAGCTTGAAATATACTTCAACGGCGGTTTTACCGCTCATGTTGAGGTCGGTACATCTAACTTTATTTCCATGCCTCGCTTCTTTATGGCGGGTAGGCTCGGAGCAGCTATGATAGAGGACTGGAAGTCGGATTGCAGAGTAGTGCTTTGTGACGAGTGGGACGAAAAGGATGTAAAGCCTGTCGTTACTGCGGCGGGACTTACAAAAACAATGGCTCCAAGAGATGAAAACACTACTACGGAGTTTGTTATTCCTCGTCCTGCATCTGATGTTCACAACTTCTATCGCAATATTTGTCGCGCTATTGACGGAAAGGAAGAGCAGCTTATCAAAAACAACGAGGTCTTGCGCGTAATGCTTGTTATGGAGGCGGCGTTCCGTTCCGATGAGCTTTGCGCAGTTGTTGATTTTGAGGATATAGTTTAATAAAAAAAGGGGCTTTACGCCCCTTTTTGTTTTGCTTTTGCCGCGTTGTTAACCGCAGCAGCAGAATACGAGAATTATAGCTATAATGATGAGCCAGATGTTGCTGTTGTCGAAAAGGTTGCAAAGACAGTTATTCATAAAATAAATCCTCCGTAGTGTAGTTGTTGAGAACTTTCGCTCTCGATACCATAATATGTAGCGGGACATTGAGAGGTTACATTATTTTTTGTGGTGTTGACTTTATATAAAAAAGGTGGTATAATGTATACAAATGTAACTGATATTGGAGGTTGATATGAGGACTACGCTATTGATAATGGCGGCGGGACTTGGTTCGCGCTATGGTGGAGATAAGCAGATTGACGGCTTGGGCCCAAATGGGGAAATGCTTATGCAATATTCTATATATGACGCGGTGAGCGCGGGATTTGACAAGCTGGTATTCGTTATAAAGCCACAGTATAAGGAGCTTATAGAGGGCCTTTGTGAAAAATTCAGCGGTATTGAAAAGCAATTTGTATATCAGGATTTTTCCAGCATACCTTCGTTTTATAAAATCCCCGACGAGCGTGTAAAGCCGTTCGGTACAGTTCACGCCACGCTTTGCGCGGCAAATGCTGTGAGTGAGCCATTTGCGGTGATAAACGCTGACGATTTTTACGGCAAGGACGCATTCAAAAAGATGCACGACAGACTTGTATCGCTTTGCCCCTCGGAGGCATCAATGGTGGCGTACAGACTTAAAAATACTGTAAGCCCAAGCGGAGCTGTTACGCGCGGAATTTGCGAGATCAAGAACGGCAAGCTCGCTTCCGTTACGGAAACCTATAAGATAACGCTTGATGCTGATGGAGGAATACGCGATGGAGAGCGCGGAAAGCTTGACGAAAACGCATTCGTTTCAATGAATTTGTGGGGATTCCACCCAAGCGTTTTTGAATGCATGAGAGCGCGCTTTGACGATTTTCTCAGCGGCATAGCTGAGGGGGACATTAAGTCGGAGTACGCCTTGCCAACGCTTATTGACCAAATGATAGCTGACGGTGAGATCTGCGTTGATGTTCTTGACACGAACGCCGTGTGGTTTGGGGTTACTTACAGAGAGGACAGACAAAGCGTTGCAGACGCACTTTTGAAAATGCACGAGAGTGGAGAATATCCCAAGGAGCTAAAGATATAATTTATCAATAAAAGCGGTGTTTTTTACACCGCTTTTATTGTTTACAAAATCGTGATTGAAAAAGCGTTATAAAAATGGTATAATAAATGTGTAAGAAATTTGTATTTCAGGAGGTCAAAATGATAGATAAGTTTGATTACGCCGAGACTAACTGTCCGCTTTGTAACGGCGAGGATTTTTATTATCCTAAAAAGGACGCTCCTCTTGGAAGGATACCAGTTGAGCGTATAATCCGAAAAATAGACAGTCTTTTTGATAAAAATGATTACACCGAAGCGGGAAGATTGCTTGTATATTGGAGAAATGAGGCTGTTGACCTTAAAGATAAAAGCGGAGAGCTTGCTATGGAAAATGAGCTTGTGGGCTATTATCGCAAGCAGAATGATATGGAAAACGGACTTGCTTCTGTATCCCGCGCGCTTGCTCTTACGGAGGAACTTAATCAGGACGACATGGCTTCGGGCGCAACTGTTTTTTTGAACTGCGCAACGGCTTATAAGGCGTTTGCTATGGCGGATAAAGCAATGCCACTTTATGAGCGCGCCGAGCAGATATATAAGAGCACCTTGTCGGCAGAGGATGCGCGCTTTGGCGGACTTTACAACAATATGGCGCTGGCTCTTGCAGACCTTGAAAGATTTGAACAGGCGGAAAATGCTTATTTTAAGGCGCTCGGTATTATGGAAAGCATACCCACGGGAGCGACAGAGGCTGCTATTACCTATATAAATCTTGCGCATATGTACGAAAACTGTGGGAAAGAAACAAAAATCGGTGACTGCATGAAAAGAGCTTGCGAACTTTTGCAAAGTAAGGACATTCCGCATGACGGATATTATGCCTTTGTGCTTGAAAAATGCGCTCCGTCATTTGGATATTTTGGGGACACCGAGATATATGAGAGAATGATGATGGAAGCGGAGGAGATCTATGCGAGGTCTTGATATTTCAAGAGAGTTTTATTTGCAGTATGGTAGACCTATGCTCGATGAGTACTTCTCCTTTGCCAAGGATCGCATAGCGGCAGGACTTGTCGGAGAGGGCTCTGAATGTCTTGGTTTTGATGACGATATTTCCCGTGACCACGATTTTGATGCGGGATTTTGTCTTTGGATAACGAGAGAGGACGAAAGGGAGTTCGGGTTTAAGCTTGAGAGAGCTTATGCAAAACTACCCAAGGAATTTATGGGACTTAAACGGAGTATTGTTTCGCCTGTGGGAGGAAGCAGACACGGAGTTGTTACTATTGAGGATTTTTACACTCGCTTTTTGGGAGCGCCGACAGCACCCGACAGTGTTGAGCGTTGGCTGTACACGCCGTCACATTCGCTTTTAGCCGCTTCAAACGGAGAGGTCTTTGAGGATAAACTCGGAGAGTTTTCGCAGATACGGCAAGTTCTGCTTGCGGGATATCCCGAGGATATACGCAGAAAAAAGCTAGCCGCGCATACCGTTTTTATGGCGCAGGCGGGGCAATATAATTATTCAAGATGTGTCAAAAGAGGTGAGCTTGGCGCGGCACAGCTTGCTGTGTTTGAATTCGTCAAGCACGCAATCTCAGCTATATATTTGCTCAATAACAGTTATGAGCCGTATTACAAATGGTCTTATCGAGGACTTTCACGATTGAAAACGCTTGGAAATGTGGGAGATGCGTTGCAGGTGCTTACAGAGATAGACAATACAAATAAAAATTTTGAGATAAAGCAAGACGCAATTGAGGATATAGCTACTCTTTTTATTGACGAATTTAAGAAGCAGGAGCTTTCCGAGGCTGTTTGCGCAGACCTTGAAAGACATGCGTATTCAATTCTTGACGGCATTGAGTATTCAAGGTTGAGGAATATGCACATCATGGAGGGCGTATAACTGCTTTTTTGCGCTTATCTATTGACAAAATCATTTGTTAGTGATATACTTATCATAATTTCTTTTTTATGATATGGAGTGACTTTTAATGAAGACAAAAAATTTGACCTATCAAATAGTTATGGCAGCAATGCTTTCCGCGCTTATTTGCGTGGCTACAATGATTATAAAGATTCCCTCTCCTTTGAAGGGATATATAAATCTTGGTGACTGTGTCGTCTTAGTTGCGGGCTGGGTATTATCTCCTACATATGGATTTATTGCTGCGGGACTTGGCTCTGCCTTGGCCGATGTATTTTCCGGTTATGTTATTTACGCGCCCGCTACATTTGTTATTAAGGGATTGATGGCTCTCGTTGCATATTTTGGATTTAAGCTGTTAAGCAAAAAATGCGGAAACATTTTATCAAGGATAATATCAGGAATTGCCGCAGAGTTCGTTATGATATTGGGATATTTTGTATTTGAGGGAGTTTTGTACGGATTTTTGCCCTCTGTTGTAAATATTCCCGCGAACGCTGTTCAGGGAGTTGCGGGTATTGTGCTTGGCTGTATTTTGATAAAGATATTTGAAAAAAGCAAGATATTATGACCTGCGTGGTAGTGACCACGGCTTATATCGGAGCAAAGAAAGGATAACAGAGAGCGCTCTGTTATCCTTTCTTTAGTTTGGCTTTTGGTAGATTAAGACGCAAGTTTGTTTTGATATGCACGGTGTCTGTTCTTTCTGTTGTTACTCTTGTGTTTGGCGTGATTGCCACTAGCGCTCGGAAAATAATAGAAATATGATAAAACGGCGTACCTGTCTTATCTCAGGCACGCTGTTTTGTCGTTGCTTTGAGATTTGTGATCACTCTTTTGAATAGAGCGTCAGCTTGTTTTTATCTTGGTAGTAAATCCCCAAAAATATTTCCTTTGCTTGCTTATACCCTTCTGCTTTGAGTGAGCTGTCGAGCCAATTTATATCACGCCCTGCGCGGAAAAGATTTTCTTGCATTATGCGTCCGTCCATAATGACCTCAATGCCGAGGCGCGTTGACTTTGCGGTAATATTCAGATCCTCGGGCGTTGCAGGACGCCTTGAAGCTTTGGGTAGGATAGAAAGTTTTCCGTTGTATTCAAGTATGGCCGTTTGTATATCGTTAAGGTCAAAATACCCCTGCTCACGGCAAAGCAACATAAAATCAGAAAGGTCGAGTTTGGCTTTTTTTAAGTTTTTTCTGTATAGCTTTTGGTCACTCATGAGTATCGTTGGCGTACCATTGATATATTTTCTGGATTTTGGTATTTTGTGAGTGAGCAGATTTAATAATATAGATACACAGCCATATATTACAAGGGCTATAAGCGGTTTCCATGGCTCTTCAAGATTGGTGGCAAGCTCTGCGCCGATAGAGCCTATCGTTATGCCCGAAACATAATCAAAGAAGTCGAGCTGCGCGACCTGCTTATGTCCCATGATTTTTGTTATTATAAACAGTGTTATTACCGAAAGAAGTGCTGTTCCAATTATTTTTATAATATTCATTCTGCGCCTCCAAAATATTCCGTGTTAGTTTTCCCAGCGTTAAACGGAATATACACTTTGCAAAAAATTGCTCATGTGCGGTGGGATTTATGGACTTGTGTTTGAAAGGTTCTAAATCAGAAAGTTAAATTATAAAAAACAAAAGAGAGGTAAACCTCTCTTTTGTTTTTTATGGTCGGAATGACAGGATTTGAACCTGCGACATCGTGGTCCCAAACGCTAAAATGCCGATTTTTTCCTTACTTTACAAGGCTTTTCGGGGCTTTTAAGTCCAAAAACGATGCTTTCGGGTGCTCTTGTAAGCACTGTTTCCA
>JAGCJD010000045.1 GCA_017648425.1 Clostridia bacterium
GCAGCATTGCTTCAGGTTTTTGACGATGTGCTTATACGCGAGGTCGAGGGAGTTCTTGCAACGGAAAAGAGAATAACCGGTGAGCGTCCCGACCTTGACGAATACTGTTTGGGATTTGAGAACAGACGCTGGAAGGACGGATATAGCGTAATATATCCCGAGTTTGTTCCTGACGCGAGAATTATTTATTTTCCTGCGGGAACATACCTCGTAAGCGATACAGTAACATATACTCTTACAAATTTGCAAAACAGACACTGGTCAAAGCCCTTTTACGAGCTGACAAGAGGCATAAGAGTAGAGGGTGATGGCAGAGATAGTACGGTAATAAAGCTTGCTGACAACTCTGTGGGCTTTGAAAAGGGACAGAGCAAGGCGGTGGTGAGCTACATAAATGCTCCTCGCGCTTGTATCGAAGAATGCTCAAATGTATCCCAGCTTAATACCTTTACGGAGATTACAGTTGATTGCGGAGAGGGAAACGAGGGCGCTATTGCGCTGAGATTTGTAGCAAACAATTCGGGACTTGTTGAAAATGTAAGATTTATTTCATCTCAGTCGCTTTACGGCTTGCAGCTTGCCAGCGCGACAGAGGGAGTATTCAGAAACATTGAGATAAGCGGATTTGAATACGGCGTGTTTAGCTCATACGATTCCTCGATATGCTCATTCGACAGAGTGAATTTTAAGAATATAGCTAAGGCGTGCGTTCATGCAAATATGTCCAAGGCAAATATTTTCCGTAACATAGACCGTGGTAACACCCCCATGTTCCACCTTGAAAAGGGCAAGGGAACTCAGATAGCGTTCGGAGTGGACGGACTTGAAAGATACGCAAACGAGGATTCATTTGTGTATTCCTTTGAGGGCGGAGAGGATTTTTGCGTTCCGTGTGGTGATTATTCGATTGACGATGTAGCCTTTGTTGATGACTTTGGCGCTAAGGGCGATGGTGTAACCGAGTCGAGCGGCGCAATTCAAGCGGCAATGCGTTCGGGCAAGAGCGTGGTCGTTTTCGGAAGCGGACATTATCTTGTGAACAGAAAGATATATATTCCTAGCACGGTAAAGCTCATAGACTTTATGTTCTGCGATATGTTCTCGGGCGGACAGCTTATCAGCGGAGAGCTTGACAGTCTGTTCGTTATAAGCGAGAATTCGGAAGAGCTGCTCACAATGAAAGACCTTTACACATTCGAGCAGTTTTACGGCAATTTCCGTCTTATATGCCACGCGGCAAAGCGCGACCTTTATATGAAGAACATTCACACGCAGGCATCGTCCACATACTTTAACACCGTGTCGGGAAGCAAGGTATATATCGACAACGGTATAAGCACAACGGCAACATATTCAATGGATACAATACTTGCAAGACACGGATATACGCCTGTGTTCTCAAAGATAATTCCGTTTGAGTTCCACGGACAAAGGGTGCTTGCATACAACTTAAACCCCGAGAGAGCAGACATTGAAATGCTGAATGACGACTCCGATATAGTCGTTTACGGCTATAAGGTCGAGGGTCCCGGAACGGCGGTAAAAACGATAAACGGCGGTATTACCGATATATACGGTTTTAGCGCGGGAATAGGTAACGCAAGGGCGGAAAATCCATTGTTCTTTGACGATGTTACATCGCGTACGACGCTTTTTGGCGGTGTTGCGTTCTGGGGATACCAGTGTATATATGAAAAGAACGGAAAGCGCTATTCGACAGAGGGTGTTGACCCACTCTATTTTGATATTCAGAATGATATGTTGAAAAAGAAGTGAGAGAGTTTTTATGAAAAGTTTTGTAAAAAGATTAGGTATAATCCTTTTGGTGCTGTGTATGCTGCTTGTCGGTTGTAGAAAAACAGACCAAGAGACTGTAACCTCAATCGATCTTAACGGATATAAGCTTATAAGAGGCGAGGACGAATCGCCCGATATGATAAACGCTATATCAAAGTTCTATTTCACGCTTAAAAATGACTATAAGCTTGATGTTACATTTGGCGTTGATACAGATATAGCAGAGAGCGAAAAGGAAATACTTTTCGGCACTACCAACAGAAGTACGGATAAGAACCACAGATATTCCGATTACAGCATAGAATACAAGGACGGCAAAATTTATATCTCAGCGGGAAGCGACGAAGCAATAACTGCGGCGGCAAAATTCATTACCGAGCAGTGTATATCCGAAAACGGAGTGCTTTCGCTTGAAAAAATACCCTACGAGTATAAGACTCAGTATTCAATGGAAGCTCTTAAAGTGTTCGGAATAGAGCTTAATAAATTCTCGGTAGTTGAGATAGAGGGAGATGCTGATGACACCATAAGAAAGTGGCTCGGTTCAAGAACGGGTATGCGCAGAGTATCCGAGGAGGAATACTTTATAAATGTCGTTTTAGATCCCACGCTTAACCTCGACGAGATAAGCATCAAGCTCGTTGGCAAGGAGCTTTTGCTCGCTGCCTCGGAGCACTACGGTGACCTTACGCTCGTTACCGACTATTTCCTTAAGGCTATAAAGACAAAGGATAAAAACAGCGATAACCTTACATTTGACGAGGTAATTACGGTAGAAATACCCGAAAACACTACTTTGAGTGATATAAGAGATGTAACCGCAAGCACAAAAATGGTATATGGAGAGACCGATAAGGATCCGCTCGGATACAAAGTGGGCGACAATGTAGTGTTTATCTGCTCACTTTATGCTGACGGTAAGCTCGTATCATGTCCTACATTTTCTTGGATAGCGAAGACTGCTGACGGAAAGACATATTTAAATGAAGCTAGTGGCTCACATGGAAAGCTTGTAGTCAAGGTTCCTGCAACCGCTGCGGGAGTTATTCGCCTTGATGTATCCGTTGTTGACGAGGACGGAGTTAACATATTTGTTAAAAACAAAGAGGATACAAGTTATAAGCAGGATTCTACATTCAGCGTTGTAGTAAACGCAAGCGAGGTTACTACAACCAAGAGCGAGCCTGCTGACTTTGACTCGTTCTGGGCAACTCAGGTAGCAGAATTGAACGGTACAGCTCCCGATGTTATTTCAATGGAAAAGGTAACTAATGTCGGTGGCGTAAACAGCCTTGACGGAGCGGCTTACGCCACATCAGGGCACGACTTTTACCGTGTAACGATACAGATGCCCGATGGATTTGACCCTGCGGTAGGCTATCTTACTATCCCCAAGGGTGTAACAAGCGCGGGTATTACTGTCGTATTCGAAGGATACGGTGTACGCGATCTTACGCCTTATATAAGCCCCAGTGATATAGTTCTCAATGTTTGCGCGCACAGTTATGAGCTTGGTCGCGAGGCGAGCTACTATAAAAACTTAGCGGAGGGCGCTCTTGAAAATTACGGATTTACCAACACCGACCGTGATAAGGTATATTTCAAGAACATGATACTTCGTGATTTGCAGGCTGTAAGATTTATTAAGGCTTATGCAGGAACGACAGGCGTCAGCATAGAGGGTGGCGCAAACACATCTCTTGGTAAATGGAACGGCAAGCTCCGCACATACGGCCAAAGCCAGGGCGGATTTCAGGGAATTGCGGTAGCAGCGCTTGACAAGGATGTAACAGACGGATATTGGATTTCTCCCTGGCTTTGTGATATTGGTGGTAC
>JAGCJD010000046.1 GCA_017648425.1 Clostridia bacterium
TAGGCGTTCTTCGTATGCCTTTTTTAGAACTTCGTTTTGTGCAATGATGCGTTTTTTGTTAAATAACACCATTTTTCATTATATAAATACAGCAAATTGAGCTAAATTTTGTAAATAAATTACTAACAACACAAGTGTGCTTACAAGCGTTTTTTGCGGTTTTTGTGGTGTTTTTTTTAATGTTTATAAGCGTTTTGCTTGTTTTTGTGATGTTTTGTTTTTTATTTTGTGATTAAATATACAATGAGATATCAAAAAATCTCCCCTGCATATCGAACGCTGTCGCAAAACTCTTTCTCGTCAAGGCTCAAAATGTTTGCGCAAGCCCTTGACTTAAAAGATAAAAAGTTGTATAATTAATATGTAGCTTTATTTGTTGCGGAGCATTGCATCCGCAAATAAACATAGAAGGTGGTAAATTTATGAGATCTATCAAGAACAATTTCAAAGGTATCATAGCGTTATTTATGACGCTCGTAATGCTCGCAGGCGCTTGCCTGCCCGTAGCGGCGTTTTCAATAACGCATTACGATGCGCCAGATAGCGCAGAGCCTTGCTATTCCATCGTTTACGATGACGGAAAGCTTAAGGTTCAGATCAACGCTGAGATAATCTATAATGTCCTTAAAGACAAAAAGCTGACCAAGGAAGAGCTCAAAGCATTTTTACCCGAGGATATACTTGAAGCTGTTGAAAGCAACGCTACTCAGGAAGAGCTTATCGCCCTCGTTTCACAATACATCACCCCGGAGGATATCGTAGAAATTATAAGCGATATGCCCACGGAGCTTGCAGAGGAATACCTCAGCCTTGAAATTTTGGAAAAGCTCGTGTCGCTCTCCGATCTTTTGTCGGCAATTCCCATGGACGATATAATTTCCGCGGCTAATGCCGAGGATCTCGAGCAGCTTGTATTGGCACCCGGCGTTTTTGAGCTTCTTTTCAATGACGACCTTGTCAAGATCCTTTCGGATGATAACGCCTATATAACCACCCTTCTCGACACCAGAGGTCTTGCCGAGGATGTGTCAAAGGACGCTGCTCTTAAAAAACAGGTCATAGACCTTCTTAATGATCAAAAAATAGACGATATTCTGGCAGACAAGGAAATAAAAGCAAGGCTTTATACCTACCTCTTGTCAGCATCGATAGGCAAAAGCATATTGACTGATAAGGATGAGCTCGAAAAAATCGTCAATGTTTTGCTTGATTACAAGATAGACGATGACGATTCTGACGAGGAAAAGGAAAAGAAGCAGCAAAGACAGGAAAATATCGATAGCTTCTTTACCTCCCCAATAGTTGAAGATCAGCTTATTACGGCAGAAAATATCCTTTCGCAGGAGCTGATAACACTTCTCATTACAAACCACATTGTTGACCACGACACGATCAATGCGGCATTCACCGATGCGGAAATAATGTCACTTTTGACAGCAAACGGCGGAATATCTGCTCTCATAAAGAATCTGCTTACCGCTAACAACAGCAACGCGTTTATTGAAAATGTGCTGAACTCCGAGATCCCCGAAGAGATAGTCAACGAGATAAGCGAGATCCCCGAGATAAAGACAATAGTTGAGAACGCAGTTCTTTCCGGAGAATTCATGCCCACAGATCCCTCAAACCCTCAGTGGGCAGAGATAATGAACGACCAAGATCTGAAGGCAAGCATAATTGCCCAGATAAAAACAGAGGAAACCTCCGAGAAAATAGCAAGCATCTTCAATAGCTATCTGTCAAACGAAAGCTTCTCATACAACATAAAGGGCTTTATCGATGTAGTCAGCCACAATAATGATACCGAGTTTATGAACATTCTGGTCAACTACATTGATTTTGAAAAGACATACAAGCTTTTGGACGATGATCACAGCAAATTCGAGCTTATCCTTTCCAAAATAGGCGACCACAAAGAGGTGCTCCACCTGCTGGACGCAAAAACTCTTCATGACATCGTAGTAAACAATAAAAACACTCTGTTTGCCAACGAAGCCGTCATAAACGAGTTCGTAGCTATATTCGATCCTCTTGAGGACCCAGATATGCTTGCAGCTCTCGGCGGATACAGAGGAATACTTTACAGACACTGCGACCTTGTTACTATAATCAAAACAGTCATTACCTATAAAAATCTGTTTACAATAGTCAACGCGTTCGATGTAGTCAATGCAATAGGTATAAAAAAGGCTTTTGAGTACACCTCTGTAAAAGAAATCGTAACCGTAGCAGGTGGCGCTGACGCCGTTATCGCGCTCTATGATAACGCAACGCTTACCGAAATCGTCAACACCATCGGAATAAAGGAGCTTGCAAAATTTGCAAACAGAAACAAGCTCTGGGAAGCAATAGATCTGCCCGCCACCATTTCGGACATCGTCAAGATAATTAACGAAAAGGGGAATTTGGACGGATTTAAAGAAGCTCTCCTATATACGACAACACAGATACTTGCAAACCGAATAAAGACAATAACTATTGCAAACGCAACAACACCTGTTTTTTCAAGACAGTTTAACCTGAATGCCCTTATTGAGGGACTTCTCTCAATCATACCCATCTCAGACGAAGGCAAGCTTGACTTTGTCGCAGCGCTTGAAAACGGACTTTCAACCTCGCTGTCCATAGTTCTTACAGATACAGACGAGACAGGAAACAACATCTCCTATGATTACGAGCTTGAAATTTCCTTTATCGGCGATACAAGCGGCTTTGAGCGCATACTCAATAAGCTCAATGACTATGTTGAGATCACCGTTGATACACAGACAGACGAAAATGGAATGCTCTCAGATCTGGGACTTAGACTTGATGCGACCGTGCCCAAAGCATTCTCAGCAGTCTATGCGCAGCTTTTGAACGGGGAGATTGAGAAAGTTCCCACTGAGCTCCGCAAATTGCTCATAAATATCCCGAGCATGACGCCCTCCGATGCGGCAAACACAATAAAGAACATGTCCGAGGAACAGAAAAACGAGCTTTTCAACGCAGTAACCAACAGCATAGAAAAGATAAAGGAAAAATTATATTCTGCTCTTCCCGAGCAAATAAACAATCTCACAGACCGCAAGTTCTTTGACGATTCTCTTGATAAGGTAGAAGCTATCTTTGATAAGCTTTCAAAAACCTCTTTCAAAAACTCCTCTATCGCTTCCATTTACGAAAGTAATGGAAATATGTTCAGCATAAGCGCAGGAAAAGCAATAAACCTCCGTGAATTTATCGCAAATACAGCGTCCATTCCCGACGAGCTGTCGGCATGGGTAGCAAGCGCCAATCTCAATGTCACGCTGAACGCGAAGGTCAAAGTAAACGGACTGTATGTTTTCAAAATAACCGATGAAAACGGAAACGATAAAACACTTCTCGTGCCCGAAGGAACAAAAATAAACGCTATCGAGGAGCTTACGGATATCAACATAGTTGACGACAACGCCAATGAATATCCGGACAACGCAACCGTTACAGGCAACTCCTCTGCAAATAGTGGCAACAGATATTATGTTCGCTTCCACTACTCAGAAAGACCTATGCGTCGTGGCGCTATGTTCGATAGTGAACTTGGATACGACACACAGATAGTGTTCTACAATCTTGGAGATACCGATATAACCGCGCCAGACATTCAATCCGAAGACTGGACAAATAAGCATAACGGATATTCCTACGAATGGGATTTCGGAAGCGATTTCGTTCTCGGCGAACAGAAGATAACGGATGTTTACTACAAAAAATCAGCAAATAGATATACCGCTTACTTCGAGTGCTATTACTACAATGAAAACAATCAGCTAACGCTTATTGATACCACCGAAAGAAAGGTCACCTTCACATTTGGAGATACAAGCGTTTCATATCCTGCAATAACAGGATACCATACGCCGACACCTCTTTCGGGCCACGAATACGATCCCGAAAAGTATGAGGATCAGACCATCAAGCTTGTTTATCAAAAAGCAACAACTCCTCCCGTTGAGGAAGACAGAGTAACCATTCTGTTCACCTATAACGGAAACAGCTACGGTCCGTACGAATTTGAATACGGAATAACCGCGGCAAGCATTCTCACTCAAATAGTCTCCAACCCCACGCTCTATCCGGATATTGCAGAGCTGTTCAACCAGATGAACGGCTATACCCCGAATATTTCAAGTTATGACGAGCAAGGTAGCACACAGCAAACAGTAGTTTTTGAATTTGGCGCAAAAATGTTCACCATAACATGGCACATCAATAACCAGATCTATACCGAGTATTGGCAATTTGGAGAAGAGGACACTTATCCGCTCACACACCCATCAAACATCAGCGCTCGAAAGGGATATACATTGAAATGGGATAAAGTGTTGTCGGAGGAATTGTTTGCAACTCCCGCAAATATTGATGTTTACGGAACATGGATAGCAAACAAATATACTATCACCTTTGTCGGATATGACGCTAACGCGCCCATAATCGTTACATGGGAGTACGACACAGCCCTCACCCCGCCGAGCGTTCCATATAAGTATGGACATGACGGAGCATGGGAAGAATACACTCTCACCGACAGCGACATAACAGTAAACGCTATCTATACGCTCCATGTTTACAAGGCAAAGTTCTTAGCTGACGGAAGGCTTGTCGCAACAGTAGATTTCACCATAAACGATAAGAGCATTTCCGCGCCTCTCGTTCCCACAAAGGCAGGATATAACGGCGTATGGGAAAAGTATTCGCTCACAGACAGTGACATAACCATAAACGCTATTTATACCCCCTACTCAACCATAGACGACGGCAAAGAGCCTGATGAGAAGGATGACGACAAGGACGATATCGCTGTCGCTGTCAAGAAGTGGGGCTGGATAGGACTTATTCTCGTAGCGCTTCTCGTAGGTGGCGGATTGTTCGGATACTTCAAGATGAGAGATGATGACGAGCCCACACCCGAGCCCGAACCTACACCTATCCCCGAGCCTATTCCCGATCCTGAGCCCGAAGCCGAGCCAATTCAAATAGTAGATGCTGTTTCCGCAGATCAGGTAGATGATCTTATGAGCGATGACACAGCGCTGACACTTGTCGGAAAGAAGCTCGTAAGAGATTCCGCAGGAGCAAAGGTCATAGTCAACCTTGATGTTATCAACAAGGTGTTTGAGGCAGGCGATACGGTAAACATCGCAACGCTCAAAGAAAAGAAGATAATTTCTCAAAAGACGGCGAAGATAAAGATACTTGCACACGGAAGTATTGAAAAGCCTCTCAATGTAGAAGCAAACGCATTCTCCGTTCAGGCTATCAAGATGATAACCCTCACAGGAGGAACTGTAACTCTTACCGTAATAGAGGAATGATCCCCAAAAAAGCAGACGCCGTAAATCATTACGGCGTCTGCAAAAATATATCTACCCGTGGCACAGCTGGATCGCGCGCAAGCCTCCGACTATTGAGGCCGCAGGTTCGAATCCTGTCGGGTAGGCCAAACATAAAAGGATACAGCAAGGCTGTGTCCTTTTATGTTTCTCTTATCTCAATGATTCAAAACCTCTCAATTTCGCAGAAATTGATATGCATTGCGTAAGCTGAA
>JAGCJD010000047.1 GCA_017648425.1 Clostridia bacterium
TACCAAAATCTCGGGCAGTACCTCAGGCTCTGCGCCAAAACACATCTGTATGAGTCTGACTATTGCGAATATACAAACGAATGCAAACAGAATATCAGTGTAGAACAGAGAATATGCCGCGGGCATTCGTCCCATTAAATACGCAATTGCGGAGGGGATAGATGAGGTTAACAGATATATGCTTGCAACGCTTGCCGAGAAAAGATGAAACGCGGGATGCTTTACATCTGATCCCTGCCTTAGCTCATTTACAAGCAAAAGCATTCCCGAGAGGCAGGCAAACTGAAATATAAGCTTGTTTGGAGAGTTCATTTGCACCAATGAATTAAAATAAGAATTTGCAAGTGAGAAAATAAAAAATATTATAACGCATATTCCCGAAAGCACATACCCTGCGTTACTTATTTCTTTTTTGAAGCATATAAGAAAGAAAAAGACACATGAGCCTACCAAAGCAATGGCGTTTATCAAATATGAAAGTGGGATAACTGAGTAATACTTGGAATACTCAAAAAGCCATGAAATATAGATAAACGCGTAAGCTACAAAGCCAAAAGCGGGGAATATTGCCCATAATTTTATGTTTTTATCACGCTGGGGAGTAACGGGAGTAATTTTTATTTTTTTAAAAAAGCAAAATACAAGCGCCGTAGGAACGCAGAGTAAGAGAAGTACATTTAAAATTATCGGCAAGACAGCGCCCGATTTATAATAACCAATGCCGCTGTCAAAAAAGAACAGAAGGCAAATAAAACGCACGAGGGTGCAGAGAATGGCTGTCGCTAACGCGCAAGCTCCATATATATGCAAAGCCTTTTTGCTTTCAAAAATACCGGACATAAATATCTCCTAATAAAAGTCGTTAATTGTTTACAAATAACATTATATACCGAAAATTTGAACGCAGTGTAAACAAACGAAAAATCAATATAAAATACTTGACAAAATTTTTGTAATATGGTAGCATCAACATATTAACATATGTAAAACAAAAGCATACTTGCGAGGATATTATGAAAAGCTCAAATAAATCAAATAAAATTGTAATAGTCACCTTGTCTTTGTGCATGGCAGTACTTGCGGTTATTGTATTAGTAATAGTGTTTTTTGATTTTTGGGTAGCAAAAGCAAAGCTTTCAAAAATTGAGAAAAGCATAGATAATTGCTACGAGGTCATTATAACATCGCCTTTACATTTTGATGGTTATTCGTCAGGAGCAGAAGTCGTTTTGAATGCACGACAGGCTGAAGAGCTTGCGGACGATTTCGAGGATATTGCGGACGACCTTTCATTTTGCGGAACCGATGACGGTTTTGCAGGATTTTGGGATACCAAGATAACCTTTATTGTTGGCGATAAGACGCATAGCGTTTATGTTACAGAGAAAAAAATATATATTACCACGGAAAAGAGAGCATATTGCTTTGAAGCAAAGAGAGAGGATAAGCGAGAATATGATGTGTTTTATGAAACGATAAACTCATATCTTGATTCTTCAAGGAGCTGATAAAAATCCTGCGCGCCTTTATTACGGCGCGCAGGATTTTTTATTCAAGCGTCAAAAACCATTCGGAATTTGAAGCGTCACTTGGCATACAGAGGTCACCTCTCGGAGAAACACCAACCGTTCCAACCTTAGGACCGTCAGGTAAGCAGGAGCGCTTAAATTGCTGAGCAAAAAAGCGTCTGAGAAGATTTCTTAGCCATTTTTCAAGCGTATCGTCACTGTATTTTCCTTTAAAGGCTACCTTTGCCATTCGCAGCATTTTGTCAGGAGAAAATCCGTAACGAAGCATATAGTAGATATAAAAATCGTGTATCTCGTAAGGGCCTACAAGGTCTTCTGTCCTTTGAGAGATGTTTCCTTTGTCGTCCGCAGGAAGAAGTTCGGGGCTTACGGGAGTGTCTAAAATGTCACAGAGCACATTCGCAAGAGCAGTCTTTCCTTGCTCGTTAGCAATATCAGCGCATACCGAAACGATACAGCGGATAAATGTTTTGGGAACACCGCCGTTTACGCCATACATTGACATATGGTCGCCGTTGTAGGTGGCCCAGCCGAGGACAAGCTCCGAAAGGTCGCCTGTTCCTACGACAATGGCATTTTCCATATTGGCAATATCCATTATGACCTGTGTGCGCTCGCGAGCCTGCGCATTTTCATAAACAACATTGCGGTTGCTTTCGTCATGTTGGATATCCTTGAAATGCTGAATTACCGAGTTTCCTA
>JAGCJD010000048.1 GCA_017648425.1 Clostridia bacterium
GTCTCCTCTGTTGCAGTCTGATCCAGCTTGAAGCAATCAGCGTTCAGACCGACAAGAACCGCCCGTTCCTGCTTTTTTTCAAAATTCGATTCCATAGGACCTCCAAAGAATTCTCTTAAAGAGTATTATATCACGCTTTGCTCACTTTGTCAACCAATTGTTTTTTATAAAACGGTAACCTTTCTTGGCAAGGTTATTCCGCCATTCCCTCCAAAACTCCGAGGATAATTATTCCCACAATAATAGCCGCCACGGCAATATACTGTTTTAAGGGGAGCTTTTCTTTGAGGAATATTCTTGAAAGTATAATAGATACTATACTGTATGCAGCTATCATGGGAGCAGCTATAATTCCGTTGCCGCTCATAGCGCGTACATAAACGAACTGTCCTGCCGTTTCAAACACAGCAGCTCCCAATCTCGGACCTTGCTCTCTGGGAAGTATCTTTTCCTTCTTTATAAACCTTACAAATATAAACAGAATGATAGCGACCGCGAAGAATGTAAGCTCATAGGAAATGTTTGCAACATCCTCAAAGTTCTCCTCGGTAACTCCCAAAAGAGGAGTAGTTGTAAAATCGTCAAGATAGTAAGCATCAAGGAATGTTCCCAGAGCATCGATAATGCAGTAGAATATCGGCATAAAGAACGCAACAAAGCCTATACGGTATTTTCTCTCACCCTTTTCAATAAGCTCCTTATCTCCCATTTTTTCAAGGAAGCCAAGAGCAACAACGCCACCGCAGATAAGCAGCATAGCTATCCAGGTAGGAATGCCCTCAATACGCTGTCCGAGGAATACAAAGCAAAGCAGAGTAACTACTATACCCGAGGTATTCTGTATTGGAGAAGATATGGAAAGATCAAGATATCTCAGGCCAAAATATCCAACCGTCATGGAAAGGATATACATAGCCGAAACGGGCAAATAAACATACAGGTTTCGGAAATCGTATCCTATATCCGAAAAGATAAGCGTAAATATAGCGTGCGCTCCCATAACAAGACCAACCATAATACTAGTCTTTAAATGGCTGTATCTCTCATTCTCGTTAGCGCCCTTCTTGTAAAATAAGTCTGCTGTACCCCACATAAGCATGGTCAGCAATGCAAAAACGAACCACATAAATATTTTCTCCATTCTCTAAAAGTACGACCATTATAACACTTTTCTTGTAAAAAGTCAATATTTTCGACAAAAAAACATCAAAAACAACATATTTTGAAATTATAAATACTTTATACTCTCTTGACAATTTGCGTCCGTTTGTGTATAATATAATGTTGAGGTATGCTTTACCTCAACCTAAAAAATAAAATGGAGCGTTATCATGTCATTAATGTATTATAACACCACGATAGCAGGTCTTAAAAGATCACTTCCGCTCTGCCCTATCAGCGACGAACTCATGATAGGAGCATTCGTAATATTCGGAGATCCCGAGCTCACCACAGCGTGCGCCAAGGAGCTTCTTGCAAGAGCGCCCGAATACGACTATCTCATATCGGCAGAAGCAAAAGGAATTCCGCTGGTGCACGAAATGGCTCGCCTTGCGGGAAATCAAAAATATTTTCTTGCGCGCAAAGCGCCAAAGCTTTACATGACGGGAGTATTTGAGGCAGAACTCCGCTCGATAACGACCGAAAAGAACCAGAAGCTGTATCTTGACACGGCAGACGCCGAGCTCATGAGAGGCAAAAGGATACTTATAATAGACGATGTTATTTCAACAGGCGAATCCCTTGCCGCAGTAGAGCATCTCGTCAATCTCGCGGGTGGCAACATTTGCGGAAAAATGACTATTTTCGCAGAGGGTGACGCGCAAACAAGAAATGATATCATATATCTCGAAAAGCTTCCGCTCTTTAACAAGGACGGACAACCAATATAAAACATATCTTGAAGGGAAAAACAAAAAATGGCACAGCTGCTTAATTCAACAGATAAAAGAACTCATATGTGTGCTGAGCTTTCGGCAAGCAATGTAGGCGAACGCGTATGCGTAATGGGCTGGACGCAAAAGCAAAGAGATCTGGGCTCACTTATATTCATAGATCTGCGTGACCGTACGGGAATAGTACAGCTCGCGTTTGACGAAAAAACAGATACGGATATTTTCGATACAGCGTTCGGTATAAGAGCCGAGTATGTTCTTTGCGCAAAAGGAACAGTACGCAGAAGAGGAGATGGAGCAATAAATAAAAATCTTCCCACGGGAGAGATAGAGATCGCGGTTGACGAGCTCAAAGTTCTTTCGTCTGCGGAAACACCTCCTTTCGAGATAGTTGAGGATAGTAATGTAAACGCAGAGCTTCGTCTGCGTCACCGCTACCTCGACCTCCGCCGTCCCGATATGCAGAGAAATATCATAGCTCGCTCGCGAATTTCAAAAATAGCGAGAGATTATTACTCAGATAACGGCTTTGTTGATATAGAAACACCTAATCTCTGTAAGCCTACACCCGAGGGAGCGCGCGACTATCTCGTTCCCTCCCGCGTACACAAGGGAAAATTTTACGCGCTTCCCCAGTCCCCCCAGCTTTATAAGCAGTTGCTCATGGTATCGGGCTTTGACCGCTACTTCCAGATAGCTCGCTGCTTCCGTGACGAGGACCTCAGAGCAGACCGTCAGCCTGAATTTACACAGATAGATACAGAAATGTCTTTCGTTACGGCAGACGATGTAATGAAAATGCACGAGGGCTTTATCAAAAAGGTAATGAAGGAGTTTGCGGGCGTTGAGCTTGACGCCGACTTTATCCGTATGCCCTATGCCGAAGCAATGGCAAGATTTGGCTCTGATAAGCCCGATATCCGCTTTGGATACGAGCTGACCGACATTTCAGATTGCGTCAAGGATTGCGGATTTAAGGTATTCTCAGGCGCTGTCGAGGCAGGCGGATCTGTAAGAGCCATAAATGTAAAGGGCGGAGCAAAGTTCTCCCGTAAGGAGATAGACTCCCTCGTTGAATTCGTAAAATCCTATCGCGCAAAGGGACTTGCATGGCTCAAATGGGCAGAGGGCGGAGAAATATCCTCCTCTTACGCAAAATTCCTTACTGACGCTGAAAACGAGGCTATAAAGGAAACAGTAAATGCAGAAGCAGGCGACCTCGTTCTTATCGTTGCTGACAAGAACAAGGTAGTGTTCGATTCTCTCGGCGCTCTGCGTTGCGAATGCGCAAAGCGCATGGGAATTCTCGATCCGTTCGATTTCAAGTTCCTCTGGGTAACCGAATTCCCACTTCTTGAATACAGCGAGGAGGACGAGCGCTTCTACGCTATGCACCACCCCTTCACCTCCCCTATGGACGAGGACCTTCAATATATAGACAGCGATCCCGGTAAGGTACGCGCAAAGGCATATGACATTGTGCTTAACGGAACCGAGCTTGGTGGCGGATCTATAAGAATACACGATAGCGAAATACAAAAGAAGATGTTCTCCGTTCTCGGACTTTCCGATGAAGAGGCAAAGGAGAAATTCGGATATTTGCTTGATGCGTTCAAGTACGGAGTACCCCCTCACGGCGGTCTTGCATTCGGATTTGACAGACTTGTAACGCTTCTCCTTGGACTTGAAGATATTCGTGATGTAATAGCGTTCCCCAAGGTTCAAAACGCATCTGAGCTCATGACAAAATGTCCCTCCGAGCCCGATCCCAAAGCCCTTGACGAATTGGGACTTTGCGTCCTTGCAGATAAGGAATAATTGCTTTCCCACCCCAAGCGGGTGGGAAATTTTAACCTTGTAAATGAAAGGAGATAGGAATGTATAACTTTTTTGCATATATGTCACGAATGAAGCTTATCCGCCGTTGGAGCCTTATGAAATCCGTGTCGGACGAAAACATAGCGGAGCATTCGGCGCAGGTGGCGCAAATTGCCCACTCTCTTGCCGTCATAGCAAACACCATGTACGGAAAGAACATCAATGCGGACAGAGTGACCACGCTTGCGCTTTACCATGAAAGCAGCGAGGTAATAACGGGAGATCTTCCAACCCCTATAAAGTACTACAATCCCGAAATAAGAGAAGCGTACAAGAGCATAGAAAGCACGGCAAATCAAAAGCTGCTCTCCATGCTTCCAAGAGAACTAAGAGAAGAATACACACCTCTTGTCGAGCAGGACACCGACACCTATGAGCATAAGCTCGTAAAGGCGGCAGACAAGCTCTCGGCATATATAAAATGCTTAGAGGAGCTTAAAAGCGGAAACCGCGAATTTTCCAAGGCAGAGGCATCACTCAAAAACGAGGTCGAGGCATACTTTGAGCTTTCAGAGGTCAGATATTTTTGCGATAAATTTCTCGCGTCATTCTCAAAAACACTTGACGAGCTTGACTGACATACAAATAAATAAAATAAAAGATCTCCCGAGCGGACATACTAATCAAAAAAAGCACACGAGGTAATATATGTGTACTGCGATATGTATGAATGCGGGAGATTTTTATTTTGCAAGAAGCATGGACATCGAATACAAGCTTGTGGGAAGCGTGACTGTCACCCCTCAAAATTACCGATTTGAATTTACAAACGGAGAAATACTAAAAAACCATTACGCCATTATAGGCATGGCTGTCGTAAAAAAAGGATATCCATTGTACGCGGAAGCCGCAAATCAAGCAGGGCTCTGTATGGCGGCACTGAGCTTTCCCGATAGCGCCCGATATTCAAATTCCACCCATGAGAAAGCAAATTTCGCTCCTTTCGAGCTTATTCCCTATGTACTCTGCAAATGCAAAAACATAAGCGAGGCAAAAAACAAGCTTAAACACGCCACGCTCGTTGACCTGCCTTTTGACGAGCAAACACCCAACACACCGCTCCACTGGATAATAGCAGATAAAAACGGAGCAGTTGTCGCAGAGCAGACCGAGCAGGGACTTGCAATATATGACGATCCATTTGGCGTTCTCACCAACAATCCACCATTTCCCTTTCATACGGAAAATGTAAGAGCTTACCGCAACCTATCCCCCGAATATGACTGTTCGGGTGTGTTCTCGGATCTTCCCCCATTGGGCGGCGGAGCGTGCACAAACGGGCTTCCGGGCGACTATTCCTCCCCCTCCCGATTTATAAAGGCAGCTTTTTTGCGCCGTGTCTGCAAGCCAAAGGAGAATACGCAAGATAACAGCTCTCATATGCTCTCGCTTATTGGCGCCGTCGCCCCTCCAAAAGGCGCAGTCCTCGACCAAAACGGAAGACCGCACTACGCAGTATATTCATGTTGCATAAACGCGGATAAGGGAATTTATTACCTTCATAAATACGAAAGCAATGACACAGAGGAATTCAGACTATCACAGCACGACCTCACGGACAGTCACCTCAAAACCTTGACTTGACAGAGAGTAAAAAATATGCTATAATCACATTATCAAAAAAACGAGGTAAGTCATGGCAAAAATATATTATTCAGCCGATATGCTCATAGGCAATACGCCAATGCTCAGGCTTTCACGCATAGAAAAGGAATACAATACTTGCGCAAGTATAATAGCAAAGCTCGAATACTTCAATCCCGCGGGCTCTGTCAAGGACAGAGCGGCAAAGTTTATGCTTGATGCCGCAGAAAGAGAGGGTATATTAAAGCCCAACTCTGTAATTATCGAGCCAACCTCTGGGAATACGGGCATAGGACTTTGCTCTGTCGCCGCGGCGCGCGGATACAAGGTCATGATAGTAATGCCGGACAGTATGTCAGAGGAACGCCGCGCTCTTATGAGAGCGTATGGCGCAGAGCTTGTACTTACAGACGGCAAGCTTGGCATGAACGGCGCTATTCAAAAAGCAGACGAGCTTGCAGCCTCTATTCCCAACGCTTTTGTTCTCGGTCAGTTCGTAAATCCAGAGAACCCAAAAGCGCACCTCATGACAACAGGTCCTGAGATATGGGAGGATACTGACGGAGATATAGACTTTTTCGTGTCAGCAGTAGGCACGGGAGGAACAATAACGGGAACGGGCGAATTTCTCAAATCAAAAAATCCCGAGATAAAGGTAGTGGCGGTCGAGCCGTCAGGCTCTCCGTTCTTGTCCTGCGGCAAGGCGGGCGCGCATAAAATACAAGGAATAGGCGCTGGATTTATACCAAAGGTACTGAACACCGAGATATATGACGAAATAATCACAGCTTCTGACGAGCAGGCGTTCGAGCTTGCCCGAAACATGGGAAGACTTGAGGGGATTCTTGTCGGAATATCCTCGGGGGCTGCGCTGTACGCGGCAATAGAAATAGCAAAAAGAGAGGAAAACCGCGAAAAGACAGTTGTAGTGCTTTTGCCTGACACAGGCGACAGATATCTGTCAACAGAGCTGTTTTGTAAAGGGGTATAAAATGCTAGAATACGAAATACACTCCGTAGAGGAGCACCAGCTTCCAATGTGTCTGCAAACGCTTCATACAGCGTTCGGTGAAAGCGCCGTAAAATTCGGATATACCAAAGAGAGCTATCCGTCAAGCGGAGCTTATGTAACGATTGATGAGCTTTATGAGGCAAAAAGGCGTGGCGTACATATGTATGCCGCCTGCGTAGATGGCGGCAAGGTTGCGGGATATGTCCAGCTTGAAAAGATAACTGACGGCGTTTACGCATTTCGTCGCTTTGCGGTTCTTCCCGAATACCAAAAGCTCGGAATAGGGCGAGCTCTCGTGTCGCATTGTAGAGAGCGCGCTAAGCTTTACGGTGGCAAAAAGCTCACGCTTATAATGATCTCGGAAAATACCCGCCTGCGGGAGTTTTACGAAAGCAACGGCTTCTGCGTTGTAAGCACAGCAAATGACGGCGCATATCCGTTTGAATATTCGGTAATGGAGCTTGAACTATAAAAAAAGGATACGACCTTTATAGGCTCGTATCCTTTTTTTCGTCCGCGCTTTTGGCAATATTGAATATACCCAGCTTTTTTTCCTTTGCGTAATTAAGCGTATAAGCCGTTCCACCCTTGCTTTTCTTACAATAAGCAATGCAAATGTCAGCTCCGTCAACAAGACATCTGTCCCTGTGGTGCATACACCCCGCCGAATATTCCTCGGAGGTATATACTATCTTGTCGGCGTTATCCAGCATTTTTTTATATACATCTTTGTCGCGACCGTCCCAGTTCAAGGTCTGCTCCTTACAGGGAAGATACAGGTGCAGCTGTACAAAGGGATATTTTTTTCTTTTTTCTATGACCTCCAAAGCGGCGCAAATATCAAAGCCATAAGCTCCGCCCGAGCGAAAGACTGTAACGCCGTTTTTTATCAGCTTTTCAAGGATATCACCAAGCACCGCGTGCAATATATCACTGTCATGTGGCTCAATGCTCCTGTGTCCGGTAAAGCAACAAACAAGATCCTTTCTCAAAAAAACACCTCCCTATCACAAAATCAGTTCAACACTATAATTATACCGCAAAAGGCAAAAAAAATAAAGTATTTTTTGTCAATTCAAAAAAATATTCGGAATATTCCCCGCCCAAGGGCTATAAAATGTGGTAAGACAAAAAGTCCGTTATTACTAGGAGGCTAAAATGAAAAAGCACAAAAGCGTACTATACTCCATCGGAATTTCCGCAGTCATACTTACAGCCGTTGCAACGGGAAGCCTTTCAAGCTCTGCAAGCGAGATCGACACCAAAGCCGTATCCCCCGCCCTTTGCGTTATTGCCGAGGATAGCGAAATGGCAATGGCTGGTATTATCGGTAACAGCATCGCCTTTGAAAAGCAAGACTTTTCGCGGGCGCTGAATGTTTCAAAAATGGGAGATATAGAAATCACCCAAGCGCCTCCCATATCTGCGGGCGAGCTTAGAGTGGGAAGCACAGTAATAAGCTCGGGGCAAACAGTAAAAGCAGAAAACCTGTCCATGCTCACATACACCGCAAAGAACGATCAGGCAACGAGAGCTTCATTCAGATTTCGCCCTGTTGAATGTGGCTACGATATTCCCTGCGAGCTTTATTTTTTGAGCGAAATGAACTACTCTCCCACGCTCGATAATGTCCCCGAAAGCTTTCTTAATGTAAGCACTCACCGCGGAATAACGCTTTACGGCTCGCTTCCCTGCCACGATCCCGACGGAGATATAACGACCATTGAAATAATCTCCTATCCCAAGGAGGGAATTTTAAGGCTTACCGACAAGAACACGGGAGAATATACATACACCCCAAGCGGAAGCTACTCGGGCAAGGATTCCTTCGTTTATGTTGCCCGCGATATTTACGGAAATTATAGCGCGTCAAAGACCGTGTCGCTCTCGGTAGTCAAGCCGACAGTGTCTATCACCTATGCCGACATGAAGGGCTCAGCCGCCTATAACGCCGCCATTACCATGGCAGAGGCAGGGATAATGAGCGGTACGCAGGTGGGCTCAAACACTTATTTTTACCCCGAAGGGGGCGTGAGCCGAGGCGAATTTGTGGTAATGGTAATGCACGCTATTGGAATGGAGGAGGTAACCCACTCGCAAAGCACGATTTTTGTGGATAACTCCGATATCCCTGAATATATGAGGGACTATATCGCCACAGCATACGAGCTTGGATACATAAAAGGCGTTCCCACCTCAAACGGAGTTGCGTTTGAAGCAAACAGAAGCATCACAAGAGCCGAAGCTGCTGTGATACTCGGTAATGTATTAGATGTATCAGCTCCCACCTCAATTCCCGTTTTCAACGACTCTGCCGATATACCCGCATGGGCGGCGGCATCGGTATATTCTCTTAACTCAGTGGGGGTTATGAACGCAAGCGGTGGAAGCATAAGAGCCTCCGCCGAGCTTACCAGAGGTGACGCAGCGCAAATACTTGCAAATCTTATAAATTATGTTGACTGAGCCACTCAAATCACACCAACAATGGACTTTTCGAGCGACACTCAAAAAAATCAACTTTTTTTAAAAAGCTATTTATTTTCGAGTAAAAATCTGCTATAATAAAGTGATAGAGTTTTTTACGGAGGAAATATGACTTATAACGAGATCTGCCAAGCCCTTGCAGGTGCTGGAATTGAGAACAACAGAGGCGAGGCTTCCATGCTCATATGCCATTTTTGCAATATAAATAAAGCCGAGCTGCTCACACGCAGAGATGAAGACTTTAACAGCGAGGAGCTTTCGGAGGCTGTTAAAAAAAGAGCCTCTCACTACCCACTGCAATATATTCTGGGATTTTGGGATTTTTGCCATGAAACCTACCGTGTTACCGAGGATACGCTCATACCAAGACAGGATACCGAAAAGCTCGTAGAGCTTGCAGTAAAGCTTATCCCGCAGGGCGCAAGGTTTATAGACCTTTGCACAGGTAGCGGTTGCGTTGCAATATCAACTCTCGCCGCTCGCCCGGACTGCACCGCAGTGGCGGTGGACATATTTTCAAAGACCTTGGAGATCGCGGGAGAAAATGCCGAAAGAAATAAGGTCGGAGATAGACTTGGACTTATTACGCAAGATGTTCTCAAACCCGATTTTATGAATGAGCTTGGGAAATTCGATTGTATCATATCAAACCCCCCATATATAGAAACACACAAAATAGAACTGCTTGACGAGGAATTGTCATTTGAGCCCGAAGCGGCGCTCAACGGGGGCAATGACGGACTTGATTTTTATAGAGTTATAATAGCAGATTATAAAAAATACCTCTCCGACAACGGAATAATGCTGTTGGAGATAGGCTGCGATCAAGCGCACGCAGTCACAGCCATATCACACGCCGCAGGATTTAGATGCGAGGTCTATAAAGATTTCGGCGGAAACGACCGAGTAGCATATCTTACAAAGCAAGCTCAACACGGAGGCGAAATAAATTGAAAATATTAGTTCTTATGGGAGGGCTTTCTCCCGAGAGAAATGTTTCTCTGTCATCAGGCTCGCTTATAGCGGAAGCATTGTGTAAAAGAGGCCACAGCGTCCTTGCGCTTGATCTGTACGAAGGCATAGAAAGCCCCGATGTAGAGGTATCGTCGCTGTTTTCAAGCACATATCAAAGCAAATACAGCGTCCCCACAGGACTTCCCGACATCGAACTCATAATAAAGGAGCACGGCGGAAGAACGGATAAGGTAGGACCTCGCGTCATTGAAGCGTGTCGCGCGGCTGATTGCGTTTTCCTTGCGCTCCACGGTGAAACGGGTGAGAACGGACAGCTTCAAGCAATGCTGGATATTTATAACATCAAATATACAGGCTCTGGATACGCAGGAAGTATGCTCGCCATGGATAAGGATATTGCCAAAAAGCTTTTACGCGCCGAGGGCATTTTAACGCCGGATTGGGTGCGTATAGACACAACAAAGCCGTACGATATTAAGCAAATAATATCCGTAACGGGACTTCCCGCAGTCGTCAAGCCCTGCTCATGCGGATCAAGCGTTGGAGTTTACATGGTGGATACCGAGCAGGAGCTTTTGTCTGCCATATCAAATGCCGCAAAATACGAAAGATATGTAATGGCAGAGCAAAGAATAATGGGCAGAGAGCTTACCTGTGCGTTTTTTGACGGCAAGCCACTCCCCCCGGTAGAAATAATCCCCAAAAACGGATTTTACGATTATATAAACAAATACAAACAAAATGCGACCACCGAGATATGCCCCGCCCCGATAGGAGAGCAAGCCACCCAAAAGGTATATGATATAACCGAAAAAGGCTTCTCTGCGCTCCGCCTTTGCGGATACGCAAGGTTTGACTATATTCTTGATGAAAACGGAGACGCATGGTGTCTTGAAGCAAATACGCTTCCGGGCATGACACCCACCAGCCTCTTGCCGCAGGAAGCGGCGGCAGTAGGAATAAGCTACGGAGAGCTGTGCGAAAGAATAGCGCTTCTCGCTACAAGAAAATAAAAATAAGCCCTCCTAACGGAGGGCTTTTATTTTTAAAAAATCAGTCGCCTATCTCACGGAACTTCTCTCGTGTACGGAAGAGGAGCGAAACGCACCAAATTCCGGCAAGAGCCACAACTGTGTAAACGATACGGCTGATAAGGGCATCGCTTCCGCCACCGATCCATGCAACCAGATCAAAGCCGAACAAGCCAATGCTTCCCCAGTTCAACGCGCCGATAATAGTAATTATCAGAGCAATTCTGTCCATAATCATTTTGCCAAGGCCTCCTTTTTAACGGTTTTTCCGTCTAGGGATAGTTTGAGCCAAACAAAAGATTAATATTTTGCAAAGATTACGGAAAACAAGCCGAAAAATGTTAAGAGTTCTTGATTTTTACAATCATTTTGCAGATCTTGCCGTCAGTACCCTCTGCGCGAATACAAGGAGCGTGAGCCTCATTGGGATAAACGATAACAAGATCGCCTGGCGTCAGACGCACGGAATCGTAATCCTTGTTCATAGCGAACATATCGCAATCCTCAGAATGCTGCTTTACAAATGAAAGCTTACTCTTATTTTCAAATCTTATTATCTCCTCGCCGCTTATGACCATGTGAATATCTATATATTCGTTGTGCGTTTCAAACAGAGCGTCAAAGGGAGATTTTGCGTCAATACGCTGAATACCGTAATAGCAATTGTCACCGTCAATGGCGTAGTTTCCCGCCTCGGGAGGATTGAACAGAACCTTTCTTGCCTCGTTAAGAACTGCGGGAAAATATTTGTTAAGACTTGCATAAAGTTCAAGCTCTGGGCTTTTAAGATTAGTAACTATCATAATATCACCTTTTTTAAAAATATTGTTGTGTATTTATAGTAACTCATTTTTGACTTAAAGTCAAGAGAAAAATTTTCTTTTTATACTTGTGTGTTTATTATTTTCACAAAAACGGCTTAAAATTAATTTTTTTCAAAAAAGGTATTGATTTTTAAAAATGTTTGTGTTATAATATTACGGTCGAATGGAGAGATGGCTGAGCTGGTCTAAGGCGCACGATTGGAAATCGTGTGAACGCTAATACCGTTCCGTGAGTTCGAATCTCACTCTCTCCGCCAAATAAACAAAGGGGTAACTGCACCGCAGTTGCCCCTTTGTTTATTTAGTGAAGCGACAATATGAAGAACTCCTCAAATGCGAAGCATTTGATAATGTTTGCGTTGAGCTGTCCTTAAGTCACCCGCAAATCTCGGACGCAAACGGAGTTCTGAATCTCACTCTATGACTAATTCTAAAAACATAACAACTGCAAAGCAGTTACCTCTTTATTTGTTCAGTGAAAGCATGCCATGAAGAACTCCTCAAATGCGAAGCATTTGATAATGTTTGCGTTAGCTGTCCTTAAGTCACCCGTAAATCTTAGACGCAAACGGAGTTCGAATCTCACTCCAATCAAGCAACAAGCCGATATTCAAAATAATATCGGCTTGTTGCTTTTTAGATTCCA
>JAGCJD010000049.1 GCA_017648425.1 Clostridia bacterium
CTTTGAAAAAAAATATACGAGAGCGCGGTCGCTTGCCGATGAGAGAGCCGTATATGTACGCTCACTTATTCCCGAGATAGCTGAGATCGACCGCGTTTTGTCAAGAACGGGAATGGATATAATGGCAATAATCAATTCCGATGCTTCTGACAAGGAAAAAGAAATCTCAGAGCTCGAAAAGCGAAACAACGAGCTTATTGCAAAACGAAACAAGCTGTTGACCGACCACGGATTTGCAGAGGATTATACCGATGTTAAGTATGAATGTCAGATTTGTGGTGATACGGGATATACCGAAACGGGAATGTGCGATTGTATGAAGCGCGCGATAGCCAAGGAGGGATATATGTCCTCAGGCTTGGGAACTCTTATAGGCGAGCAGACTTTTGATAATTTTGATCTTAGCTATTATAACGAGGATAATAAAAAAAGAGTAGAGCAGTATGTTGGCGCTCTGCGTGAATTTTCCGAGAATTTTAACAATGACACCTATCAGAACTATATTCTTATAGGAACGACAGGACTTGGAAAAACACATCTTTCAACAGCAGTGGCGCAAAACATTATAGACAGAGGATATGATGTCTTATATGTAAGCTCGGTAAAAATGCTCGGAGATTTTGAGGCTCAACGCTTTGGAAACGATATGGGACAAACGAGCACGGGACTTTCAAGGTATTATGAGGCAGACCTCTTGATAATTGATGACCTTGGCGCAGAGGTGATAAATCAGTTTACGCATACATATCTCTATAATGTCATAAATTCCAGAATGAGCCAGAGAAAGAGCACGATAATTAATACTAATTTTTATCCCAAGGAGCTTAATCAAATGTACACCGAGCGTATATCGAGTAGGATTATGGGAGAGTACATGCCAATGCTCTTTAAGGGAATTGATATAAGAAAAAAGAAAAACGGATTGGGCTTTAAGCAGTGACCGTCAGGGGCAGTACTTATTTGTACTGCCTTTTTCTTTTTGTCATGCCAAGAAAAATCAGAGTTTCATATCTGACCTCTCTCCACGCAAAAGCGATCACAGTCAGATTTATCACGGTCATTATTCCCATTGAAAGATCTGCAAGCTGCCATGAAATATCAGAGGATATACACGAGCCGATAAAAACGCATAAAGCATATAAAAAAATAAAAGTAGATTTGTACGACCTGTTGCCCGCAAGGTATCCGACAGCGGTCATTCCGTAATGTAACCAGCAAATAATGGTGGCAAAGCCAAAGCAGGCGACAGCGGCGCATAAAAAGTATTCGGCAAACACACCGAGCTTTTCGGAATAAGCGGAAACTGTCATCATCATGTAGCTACCGCCGTATCTTGAAGCGGCATCATATTCCAATATCACGCAAAGAGCTGTCATTGTGCATAGAATTATCGTGTCAACAAAGACCTCAAATATTCCCCACGTACCTTGTCGCGCGGGACTTTTGCATTCGGCAATAGCGTGAGCGGTAGGGGCAGTACCACAGCCCGCCTCATTTGAAACAAGACCTCTCATAACACCGTAACGAATAGCTTGCGTAAAGGTATATCCGCAAACTCCGCCTATAACACAACGAAAGTCAAACGCACCTTTAAATATAAGATAAAATGCATCTCCGATTTTGTGTATGTTTAAAAAGATAACGATAACAGAAATTATTGCGTATCCTACCGACATGATAGGAACGAGAAAGTTTGTGACCTTGATTATACCGCTCGTTCCCCTAGAACCAACGAGCAGGGATAGTATTGCCAAAGCCACTCCCGTAGCTATAATCGGAATATCGCAAACGCCCGAAAGAGCCTCGGATACGGCATTTGCTTGAAGCATACTACCCATGGTAAGAGAGCAGAGAACAAACCCGACTGCAAAAACTGCCGCAAGCGCACTGCCAAGACGATTTAGCCCCCGTGAATAAAGTATATCCTTTATATAAAGCATAGCGTTGCCAAGAAAAATTCCGCTTTTGTCAGTACGCCTGTGTCGCATTGCTATAACAATTTCCGCATATTTTAATATCATGGAAAGCAAAGCGGAGAGCCATATCCAAAAAACAGCACCGAAGCCACCGAGATATATTGCGGAGGAAACGCCTACTATGTTTCCAACTCCAAGTGTTCCCGCAAGCGCCAGCCCGACAGCGGCGGCAGAAGACACACCGCTATTGGAATTTTCACTTTTCAATCCTCGTATAATACTTAATGGCTTTGTCAAATGAAAGAACCTAAGCTTTACCGCATAAAATATTCCAACGGCGCAAATAAATAGCGGAACAAGCATTCCCGACAAGACAGAATTGATAAGTTCAAGCATAATTCCCCCCAAATTCGCCACACTTCGAGCGCATTTATTTGTTTAGCACTCATCAAATGTTAAATAAATGTTAAATATTAGAAAAACACTTGATTTTTCTAAAAAAAAGTGTAAAATATGTGTATAGGTTAGCACTCAACTGATTTGAGTGCCAATGACAATAAAACTTCGTTTGATTTAATTTTATTATAAGGAGGAAGAAAAAATGACGATCAAACCATTAGCTGATAGAGTTGTAGTTAAACTTGTTGAGGCTGAAGAAAAAACCAAGGGCGGACTTATACTTACGGCATCTGCACAGGAAAAGCCGCAGGTTGCTGAGGTAATTGCAGTAGGCCCCGGAGGATTAGTTGACGGAAAAGAGGTCGTAATGACCGTTAAGGTAGGGGATAAGGTTATCACCTCCAAATATGCCGGAACAGAAGTAAAGGCTGACGGTGTTGAATACAATATCGTTCGCCAGAACGACATTTTGGCAATAGTAGAATAATTTAAACATATTGAAAGGAAATCTAATCATGGCAAAGGAAATTCTTTATGGAATAGAAGCTCGCAACGCGCTTTGCAGAGGCGTTGATAAGCTTGCTGACACAGTTAAGATAACTCTTGGACCTAAGGGAAGAAATGTAGTTCTTGATAAAAAGTACGGTTCTCCCCTCATTACAAACGATGGTGTTACCATTGCAAAGGAGATAGAGCTTGAAAACGAGGCTGAAAACATGGGCGCTCAGCTCGTAAAGGAGGTTGCTACCAAGACCAATGATGCAGCTGGTGACGGAACGACTACCGCAACACTTCTTGCTCAGGCATTCGTTCGTGAGGGAATGAAAAATGTTACCGCAGGAGCAAACCCCATGGTTGTTCGCAAGGGTATTAAAAAGGCTGTTGACAAGGCAGTTGAAGCATTGGCGGCTAACTCCGTTAAGGTAAAGGGAAGTGACGATATAGCGAGAGTAGGAACTATCTCCGCAGGCGATGATGTTATAGGTCAGCTTATAGCAGACGCTATGGAAAAGGTTACTGCTGACGGTGTTATTACCGTTGAGGAATCCAAGTCCGCAGACACATATTCCGAGGTCGTTGAGGGAATGCAGTTTGACAGAGGATACCTCTCTCCCTACATGGCAACAGATATGGATAAGATGGAAGCTGTTCTCGATGACGCTCTCCTTCTTATTACCGATAAAAAAATATCTAATATTCAAGAGGTGCTTCCTGTTCTCGAACAGGTAGTTCAGTCAGGCAGAAAGCTCGTTATTATAGCTGAGGATGTTGAGGGAGAGGCTCTTACAACTCTCGTTCTTAACAAACTCAGAGGAACATTTGTCTGCGTTGCAGTCAAGGCTCCCGGCTTTGGCGACAGAAGAAAGGAAATGCTCCGCGATATAGCTATCCTTACAGGCGGTGAGGTTATTTCCTCTGAAATAGGACTTGAACTTAAAGACGCAACTCTTGATATGCTTGGTCAGGCAAGACAGGTGAAGGTAAACAAGGAGAATACTATAATCGTTGGCGGAGC
>JAGCJD010000050.1 GCA_017648425.1 Clostridia bacterium
AAAAGACCATAGAGGGATTTAAAGCGCTTGACGAGGATATGCGAGAGGGAGTTCTTGAATACCTCGAGGATATGTCGCTTTATGAAGAAGTCACTGTCAGCGGAAAGAAATATGTACTTGTTCACGCAGGAATAGCAGACTTTGACGAGGATACGGACCTTGACGACTATATGCCCGAGGATTTTATATCCGAGCCCATGGACCCCGATAAGCAGTATTTCAAAAACGCTACTATGATTGCGGGACATATCCCCACATATACTGTTGACGGAGCTGAGCACGGAAAGATTTATAAGGGCGAATACGGCTATCTCATAGATTGTGGCGCGGCGTTTGGAGAACCCTTGGGAGCGCTCAGACTTGAAGACGGAAAGAAGTTCTACATTTCATGAGCATCAAAAAAGGAGATATACTCACGCTCGACATAACCGACATAAACAATCTCGGTTGTGGCATTGCAAGACTTGACGGTAAAGTCGTTTTTGTAAAGGGAGCGGTAACGGGCGACACGGTCGAAGCGACCGTCATAAAGGATAATAAAAGCTTTGCAGTAGCAAAGCTTGATAAGGTCGTCACCTCGTCACAGTATAGAGCAGACGCTCCGTTCTGCTCTGCCCCCCTTTCCTGCGGCGGCTGTATCTACCGCCACATAACATACGACCACGAAAAGCAGATAAAATATAATTTCGTCCGCTCTGCGTTTGATAAGGCGGGGCTGTCAGAAGTAAAAATACATTCGGTTATAGGCACAGAGCAGATAACAGGATACAGAAATAAAGCGCAATATCCGGTCACAAGCACAAAGCACGGACTTCGTTGTGGCTTTTACGCCTCAAAGACACATAAAATAGCGGTAGCCGATAATTGCTCTATACAAAACCAAAAATTCTCTGAGATAACGGATTTCGTATGTAAGACCTGCGATAAATACGGAATTCAAGCATATGACGAAGAAACAGGAAAAGGACTTTTACGCCATATATATCTTCGAATAGGAGAAATGACAGGCGAGATAATGCTCTGCCTTGTCACAAACGGCAAATCCCTTCCCTGCGAGGAGAAAATCACAGCGGAAATAACAGACCGCTTCGCTGACATAACAAGCGTCATTCTGAATGAGAACACCGAAAACACCAATGTAGTACTCGGAAAACACTTCCGCACACTGTTTGGAAATGGGTACATTGAGGATGTGCTTTGCGGACTTCGATTCCGCATCTCACCCGACTCATTCTATCAAGTAAACAGAAGCGGAGCGGAAAAGCTTTACCGACTTGCCGCCGAAAAGGCAGAGCTTGACGGAACGCAAACGCTCGTCGACCTTTACTGCGGCACGGGAACGATAGGACTTTCAATGGCAGATAAGGCTCGTTCTCTTGTCGGAATAGAGATAGTTGAGAGCGCGGTAGAATGCGCAAGACTCAACGCGAGCGAAAATGGCGTAGAGAATGCGCGCTTTTTGTGCGCGGACGCAGGAGTAGCGGAAAATATCCTCAAAGCGACCGATAGTAAACGACCTGATGTCGTCGTGATCGATCCACCGCGAAAGGGCAGTACTCCCGAGCTTGCAAAATGTCTTTCCGAGCTCAATGTACCGAGAATAGTATATATATCCTGCGATCCCACCACACTTGCAAGGGACTGCACATACTTCAAAGCCTTGGGCTATACGATAGGAGATATCCAGCCGGTCGATATGTTCCCCCGCACAGGCCATGTTGAAGCAATTGTTTGCCTTTGCAAATAATTGCTCCACCCCCTATAATTTATAAAAACAGAAAGTGAACAAAAAAATGAGTAAAGAAACAAAAAATCTTGACACTCCACTTCAAAAGCACACCGCGAAATCATGGATAATAGCCCTTATACTCGGAGTGTTTATAGGGCTCGCGGTAATAGTCCCGGGAATAAGCGGCTCGACCATAGCCATAATCTTCGGCCTTTACGGCTCAATGCTGTACGCAATAGGCAATATCCTTTCCGATTTCAAGCGTTGCATAAAATTTTTACTTCCGATAGGGATCGGCGTTGTCATCGGATTTGCCGCGGGATTTCTCGTCATACAAAATGTATTTGAAAAATTCCTGTTCCAGCTCATCTGCCTGTTTGCGGGACTAATGATAGGAGCGATCCCCGCCATAACAAGAGAGATAAAGGGCTCTGTCGCAACGATAGGACGCGGCACCCTGTTGGCAGTGGGATTCGCTATACCGATAGCAGTGTCCGTGATCTCCATAATGCTCTCGTCAAGCGCAGAATCAAGCTCTGCGATAGCGGAGTTTTCCACAACGAGAGCGCTGCTCTATCTCCCGCTTGGATTTGTGGTATCAATAACA
>JAGCJD010000051.1 GCA_017648425.1 Clostridia bacterium
ACTGTGAGGTTAGGCTCGGGGGACGGGCCGAGTGTGTAAAGGGTATTGAGTATTCGGAAGCTGCTTTTGCTTACGAGAGATCTTCCGTCTTTTCCCATTCCTCCGACAGCTTCGGTTATCCACATGGGATCTCCGCCAAAGAGCTCGTTATATTCGGGCGTGCGCAGGTGTCGCGCCATGCGGAGCTTTATGACAAAGTCGTCTATCAGCTCCTGCGCTTCCTCCTCGGTAAGTGTTCCGTTTGCTATATCTCGCTCTATGTATATATCGAAAAAGGTGCTTACTCTGCCAAGTGACATTGCGGCTCCGTTTTGCTCCTTGATAGCCGCGAGGTATGCAAAATATGTCCACTGTATAGCTTCTCTTGCATTGCTTGCAGGCGCGCTTATGTCAAATCCGTACATTTCCGCCATTTCTTTGAGATAGCCGAGGAAGGATATTTGTCTATACAGCTCCTCATCAAGTCGAATGGTTTCGGTATTGAAAATGCCGTTTGCAAGCTCTTCCTTGTCCTTTTTCTTTTCTTCGATAAGTCTGTCTGCTCCGTAAAGTGCGACACGGCGGTAGTCTCCGATTATTCTTCCTCTGCCGTAGGCATCTGGAAGCCCTGTTATTACATGGCATTTGCGAGCGGCGCGCATTTCATCGGTATATGCGCGGAAAACGCCGTCATTATGCGTGGTGCGGAAGCGGAATTCTTCCTCTATCTTTGAACTGAGTTTATATCCGTACGCGGCGCACGCCTGTCTTGCCATTCTTATTCCGCCAAAGGGGTTTACTCCTCTTTTTAGGGGGCGGTTGGTCTGCATTCCCACTATTATCTCGTTTTCCTTGTCAAGATATCCCGCAGAGAAGCTTGTAAGTGAGGATACGGTCGATGTATCTATATCAAGTACGCCACCAAACTGACGCTCAAGGGCAAACAATGCTTCAAGCTTTTTCATCAGAGCTTGTGTTCTGGGCGTTGCCTTTGCAAGAAAGCTACCGTCACCCGAATATTCTGTATAGTTTTTTTGGATAAAGTCGCGGACATTTATTTCGTCCTGCCATACGCCAATTTTAAAACCATTCCAATTTTCGTGCTTCATATATTTTTCCTCCGTGTGAAGTTTTTAACAAAATAAAAAATAAAAGGGCAAGTCAGTTGCTAAGACTGATTTGCCCAGACGGTCGGCATAGTACCTAAACACTCCCTTGCGGTGAACCGCTGATCCGTCAGTCGTGTAAAGGATATTCATTTTTTGCGATAACATCAGTTATCTCTCCACGCATAGTATAACACAGTTGCCGTTTTTTTTCAAGGGGTATTTTAAATTTTTTGAGTAAAAAAATACCTTTTTGCAAGCTCTTGTGGGTGAATAATCGTATCAAATCGGGCAATAATACAAAGTACAAGAGGCAATTTTGAAAGAGAAAACAAAGGAGATACACGATGTCTGAAGAATTTAACAAAAAGAAAAGCCTTGCCGAAAGGCTTAAAAATCTCAAAATCAACCGCTCTGCGGTGATTTCGGCAGGCGCGCTTACGGTTGCGGTAGTTATTATAAGCGTTGCCGCAATTGCAAGCAATCGTTCAAAAAAGGGTACTGTTGAACAGCCTGACATCAACAAGCCCGACACCGAGCAGACGGCTCCCGTTACGCCGCCTGCCGACAATAGCGTAGAAAAGCCACAAAAGGATACTCCTACTGTCAAGCCTTCCAATACGGAAAGCGCTACCGTTGAGGACAAGCTTCCATCGTTCGTGCTTCCCGTGAGCGGAGCGCTTTCGCTTAAACACGATGCTGATTGTCAGGTTTTTTCCAACACGATGAACGATTACAGAGTTCATTTGGGCGTAGATGTGGTGACGGAAAGCTTGGCTCCCGTTTACGCTGCCGCTGACGGAAAAATAGACAAGATATGGGAAGATACGCTGATGGGGTATTGCATTGCTATCAAGCACAGCGGGGATTGCTATACAATTTATAAAAATCTCGCCGAGACGCTTCCTGACGGTATTGCCGAGGGTGTGTCGGTTCGTTCGGGACAGCTTATTGCCTCTGTCGGTGAGAGCGCAATGGTTGAGATAGCTGAGGAGCCCCACCTGCATTTTGAAATGACGGTGGCGGGACTGAGTGTCGATCCGCTTGAATATTTTGACGAGAATGCTTTGCAAACACTGAAAATAGACGCTTCACACGGTGAATAAGAACGAAAACGGCAACCGAGATCGGTTGCCGTTGCTTTTATGTATTGATATGAGAAAACAAAGAAACGCCGTGGGGACGGTGAATTTGATATTTATTTGCGTATGCGTTGCTCTCGTACTATTTATTGGTGTGTCTATATATGCTTTTCCGCATGACGGATTTTCAGAGGAGGAGAATAGGGCGCTTTCGGGCATTCCTGCTTTTTCCGCAGATGCTCTTTTTGATGGTAGGTTCTTTGCGGGGCTTTCCTCGTTTTACTCGGATTCAGCGCCGTTCAGGAAAAGCATGATACGCGTCAAGGCTGTATGCGAGCTTATGCTTGGAAAAGCTCAGAACAACTCTGTGCTTTTTTTAAAGGGTGGCAGGCTTGCCGACAGGTGTGAATACGAGGAGCTTGGGCTGCTGAGATCAAATATTGAGAACCTTGGAGAGTGTAGTCGAGAGGGACTTTTTGTTTGCAGGCTCATTCCGCGAAGCGTTGATGTTTATACGAGCTCGGATGAGGCGGAGCTTGTAAGGGGCGATGCGTATTCGTTTGACTTGGACGGGAGCGGATTTTATTACAAGGTGTGTGAGCTTGTGAAAAACGGAGGGGAGGCTTATTACAGAACGGATCATCATTTGAGCAGTGACGGTGTGTTTTTGTTGTACGAGAGCATTATGGAGGAGCTTGGGAGAGAGGCATATCCCCGAGAGGATTTTGAGGAGAGTGAGGTATGCTCGGACTTTCTTGGAACTGCATACTCGTCTTCGGGGCTTTTGCCTGTGTCGCGAGACAAAGTGACGCTATTCAGGTACGAGGGTG
>JAGCJD010000052.1 GCA_017648425.1 Clostridia bacterium
ATCATCTCGCCGGTCGAGCAAGCCTCTGCTCTCAGTGCCTCAGCCTGAGCCTCAGAGCCATCGATCCAAACGATCTTGTCAGGCTGTGTCATAGCAGCCATCTCGTTGATCCAATCAAGAACATACTTGTTGTTGGTCATTTTTTGTCTCTCCTCTATAAAATATTTTTATTGACATTTTTTTGACAAAGTCCGATGTTTCCAATCAGCCTTTGTACCCCATTGTATTATAATATATTTTACCACATTTTTCAAGAGATATCCCTTAAAGGTTACATTTTGTTAACAATTTGACCTTTTCGCCTGTTATAATCCACGATCTCAACAATCAAAAGCAACACGTAACAAGCGATCAGCAGTATAACAAAAAGATTTCCTATATAAGAATACAGCGTCCTGTGCGTATTCACGCATACGTCTTGAGTTATCATTCCCTCTATGAGCGGCTCAATACTGCAAATGACCTCTCCCTTTGAGGATATCACCGTAGATATACCCGTATTTGCCGCTCTTACGACATATCTGCCATTCTCAATAGCTCTTATCTGAGCCTGAGCATTGTGCATATACAGCGCGGCGGAATCGGTAAACCACGAATCGTTGGTTGACAGGGCTATCACCTGCGCGCCATCGGCAACGCTCTCTCTGGCGATATAGTCATAAATGGAGTCAAAGCATATAAGCGAGCCTATTTTCACGCCGTCAAGCTCAAGAACCTCAGTTCCGTCACCCGCGATTATATCCCCCTCGCTCATAACAAGCTCCGCCAACGGTGGAACAAGCCATTCGAACACCGAGCGCATAGGAACAAATTCCCCAAACGGAACAAGTCTTCGCTTAGAATATACCGTCTGATGAAAGCTTCCATCCGGCAAAACGCATATTATCGAGTTGTAATTCCCGCCGTCAGTAAAGCCTCCGACAAGAATCGTAACACCCGCAGCTCTCGCAAGCTCCGAGCAATACTGACCGTACACGTTGTTTTTCTCTACCTTGTACGGCAACGC
The DNA here is from genome assembly GCA_017648425.1 of Clostridia bacterium. Taxonomy (GTDB): domain Bacteria; phylum Bacillota; class Clostridia; order Oscillospirales; family CAG-272; genus HGM12713. Next base: position 1,007 of record JAGCJD010000052.1, read on the forward strand.
CGTTTCCGGCCATACCACTATATCAGCTCCCGCCTCTGCCGCCTTAAGCGTGTATTCGTAATACACCGACAGCGTGCGCGCTCCCATAGAGGAGCCCCACTTTTCTCCTGAGTCGATATTCCCCTGCACAGCCGCGACTCTTACCGTGTTTTCACTATCAACAGGAATAAAATAGATAAGCGCGCCCACGGCATATTGGAATAAGAGCATTGCCGTTACACATATACTCATAAGCTTCATCGCCGCTATGCGAACCAACGCGAAAGCGACACACATATTTACGGATACAATAATAAATGTAACAAAATACGATCCAAACAGCGATGCCGTCTGCAATCCGACGATATACTCGGAGTGAGCGATAGGCAATCTCCCCCACGGCACGCCCCACCAGCCAAAATTCTGTGACCATTCGAATATCGCCCACGCGCCGCCAATGGCAAACGGACGCAGGACAGAGTAACGTCTTAACGCGCGAGTTCTCAACAAAAGTCTTACGGCAACGAAAAGAAACCCTCCAAAGAATGCCTGAAGAGCGGAAAGCCCTACGCACCCTGCAAGAACAACTACGACCGCCGCAAGCGGCGTCATGCCGTCTATAAATTCAAGCGGATACAGGTTGACAAACCAATGATATGTAACTACGTAATAGCACATGAAGAAGAAAAATCCGTATCCGTAAAGTCCCTTGTATTTATGACTGTCGGAATCCGCCTCGCGAAGCAGGAAAATTCCCACGGGTACAAGCGTCACCCACTGAACAAAGCCTATTTTGGTAAAAATAAGCGTAAGCCCCGTAAGAACGCCGCTCAAAGCCAAAAGCAACAGAATCTTCCATCTTTTATCTGTCAAATCCATTCCCCTCCCTTCAAGATTTTTTGAACGGTCATTTATTCTATACAAACCAAATATCGCTCTTATCTATTGAAAACTCCCTGCCCTCAAGATAGGACAAACTGTTCTTTGTATCTGTCTTTGGGAAAATAAGCTTGTAGGAATAAAGCGCTTGATATTTAAAGCCTCTTTGCTTATCCTGCTTGTTTATTCCATACTTTCCATCTCCCACAAGCGCGCATCCTATATGCGCCATGTGCGCTCTTATCTGGTGAGTTCTTCCCGTAAACAGCTCAACATCCAAAAGACTTTCCTCTCCGCGTCTGTCAATAACGGTATAGCCCGTTACTATCTCCTTTGCGCCGTCGAAATATCTGTCCCTGACATCAACCGTATTGTTCTTGCTGTCCTTGCGCAAATATCCCTTCATAATGTCACTGCGCTTGGGCGGCACGCCGTGAACAAGGCAGAGATAGTGCTTTCTTATCTCGCCCGCCTTTATTTTAGCGTTCATATCCCTGAGAGCCTCAGCGTTTTTCGCCGCAATTACTATACCGCCCGTGTTTCTGTCAATTCTATTGCACAGCGCGGGCGCGAAGGACTGCTCGGATTCGGGAGAATATTCGCCCTTGCCGTAGAGATACACTTTTATATGCATAATGAGAGTGTTTTCTCCCCCGTCATCGTCCTCGTGAACGAGAACGCCGGGACGCTTGTTGACGAGCATGATGTTATCATCCTCATAAACTATACTAAGCTTTGGAACTATTCTCGACAACGCTCCGTCATCCTTTTCGGGATTGTCAAAAAACTCATCTCTTATGAAGAGCTGTATTTCATCGCCCTCCTTAAGAATGTATTTTTGCTCCGTCCTTTTTCTGTTGACCTTTATTTTCTTAAGTCTGATGCTTTTATACATCATCGAGGTGGGAAGTCCCTTGACCGCCTTGCTCAAAAACTTGTCAAGTCTTTGACCTGCATCGTTTTTACCAACGCATATAATTCTCATATA
>JAGCJD010000053.1 GCA_017648425.1 Clostridia bacterium
ATATTTATATTTTAACAAAACGGGTAATGAAGAATGATGAGAATTATAACGGGAAAAGCCAAGGGAATTCGCTTAAAAACGCTTGAGGGCGATGCCACACGACCTACTTCCGAAAGAGCAAAAGAGGCTGTTTTCTCTATACTTATGGACGATATTCAGGGCAGAGAAATTTTAGATCTTTTTTCAGGCTCAGGACAGATGGCATTAGAAGCGTTAAGTCGTGGAGCAGCTCATGCAGTTATGGTGGATAGATCCCCCGCGGCTGTAAAAATAATAACTGAAAACGCTCAAAAAACAAAGCTTATTTCAAATTGTGAAATAAGGTGTGAGGATTATCTTTCTTTTATAAAAAAAAGCAAAAACAGAAAATTCGATTTGATATTCATTGATCCACCGTACACCTCGGGGGCTTATATGCCCGCATTAGATGCGTTATTGAGCAATGATAATTTAAAGGCAACATCACTTATAGTTTGCGAAAGCAGCGATGAGAGCTTTGCTGAAGAAATAACTAAAACTAATGCTTTTTCTGTTATCAAGCAATCAAAATACGGCAAAGCCGTCATAACTATCATTACCTTGCGTGAGGCACAAAATGAAGAATAACAAAACTGTTGCAATAGTACCCGGTAGCTTTGATCCAATAACAAACGGTCATATCAACATCGCTATGCGCGCCGCGAAGGAATTTGATATTGTCTATCTTGCAGTCATGGTAAACGATGCAAAGAAATACACCTTTTCCATTGAAGAAAGAAAGCTTATTGCCAAGGCCGCGCTTGACGGTATAGAAAATATAGAAGTCATTTGCTCAACGGGAATGCTTTGGCGTCTTGCAGAGGAGCTGTCTGCCGATGCCATTGTAAAGGGGTACAGAAACCAGACCGATTACGACTATGAAATGAACATGGCAAACTACAATTCGGAGCATTATCCCAACGCAAGAACGATACTGCTCAAATCTGACGCTTCACTTTGTGATATAAGCTCAACTCTAGTAAGAGAAAAAATACTGAATGGTGAAGATATAAGCAACTATGTTCCTCCAAAGGCTGTAAAAGTAATTAAAGATATTTTGCGTGATTTTACATAAAATTTATTATCCTCCCATATAATTTAGCAGAAAGAAATTTTTGTTAAATTGATCGGGAGGATTTTTTCTATGGGTGAATACTCAATTTATCAGGATATAGCCGAAAGAACGGGTGGCGATGTTTATATCGGTGTAGTAGGACCCGTTCGTACGGGTAAATCCACTTTTATTAAAAGATTTATGGAGGCGCTTGTCCTTCCGAATATCAGCGACGGATATTCACGAGATCGGGCAAGGGACGAAATGCCACAATCCGCTGCTGGAAAAACAGTAATGACCACCGAGCCAAAATTTGTTCCCGATGAGGCAGTCACAATAAAGCTTGATGACTGCGCTTCGCTTAAAGTAAAAATGATCGACTGTGTGGGATACATAGTAAACGAGGCTCTTGGAACTATCGAAAACGGTCAACCGAGAATGGTAAACACTCCATGGCAGGAAGCGCCCATGCCTTTCGTTGAGGCGGCAGAAATGGGCACGGAAAAAGTTATAAAGGAGCATTCAACAATAGGTATGCTCATCACCTCAGACGGAACTATCGGCGATATTTCCAGGGATAGCTATATTGAAGCAGAGGAACGAGTAGTAAAGGAGTTGAAGTCTATCGGAAAGCCCTTTGCGATGATATTAAACTCTGCTGAGCCTACATCAGAAAAGGCGATAAATCTTGCATATGAGCTTGAAGCTAAATACAAAGTTCCAGTTGCATTAGTAAGCTGTATAGATCTTGATTCCGAAGACATAAAAAATATTCTTGACCTTGTTTTGCATGAATTTCCTGTAACTGAAATGTGCATAAAAATGCCTTCATGGCTAAGCGCTATCAATTCAAAGCATGAAATAAAATCCTCAATATATTCAACAGTAAAAGCCTGCGCTGAAAAAATAAAAAAGGCGGGAGATATTAAGGACGCTGTAAACACATTGGCTGAAAACGAATATATAAAATCCTTCTCACTTGATGAAATAAATCTTGGAAACGGCAAAGCGCTTTTAACAATTGAACTCGATAAGTCTCTTTATTTTGACATAATAAGTGAGCTTACGGGATTTGATATTGACGGAGATGAACGATTAATAAGCTTGTTAAAGGAGCTTTCGGTGGCAAAACGGCAATATGATAGGGTTTCCGAGGCGCTCGCCTCAGCTGAAGAAAAAGGATATGGGATAGTTATGCCCACAATTGACGAGCTTCATCTTGAAGAGCCACAGATAGTAAAGCAATCAGGTGGCTATGGAGTTAAATTATCAGCATCTGCTCAATCAATACATATGATAAGAGCAAATATAGAAACAGAAATCAATCCGATCGTTGGAACAGAGCAGCAATCTGAGGAATTAGTGAAATATATGCTCAAAGAATTCGAGGAGGAACCGTCAAAAATTTGGGAATCAAATGTTTTCGGAAAAAGCTTATATGAGCTTGTAAACGAAGGACTGCATACAAAGCTAGAACATATGCCCGAGGAATCAAGAACAAAACTGTCAGAAACTCTTGAACGCATAATCAACGAAGGTAGTGGCGGATTGATCTGCATTATATTATAAGCATATTTAACAGCACAGAAGATAAATTCTGTGCTGTTTTTCGTTAAACTGTTGACAATTTATAGTATTAATGATATAATTAATAGGTTAGCATATTTATTATTCGGGGGAATTAATGAAAAGCGTTGATATTTTATACGGAACATATTTAGATGATGATTTGAATGTAACAATTGGCGGTATACAGACATATATTTCGGATCTTTGCAATATTATCTCCGACATTGGCGCGAGCATTAGAATTATCCAATTTTCGAATAAAGGGTTTGAGCATAAATTAAAAGAGAACATTA
>JAGCJD010000054.1 GCA_017648425.1 Clostridia bacterium
ATGATTATCGGAACATCGCCGTAAGCCTCGCGTATGCGGTTACAATAGACTATTGTAGCTCTGTCGGGGCGCAGTCCTGACTTGCCACCTGGGGAATAATAATCATATGTGCGCTTCTTTTTGGAAGCCGTATAATGCGCTACCATGGAATCTATATTTCCTGCGGTGACCAAAAAGCCAAGACGGGGTTTGCCGAACTCCTTGAACGCATCGGCGCTTTTGTAATCAGGTTGAGAGAGTATGGCTATACGAAAGCCCTCTGCCTCCAACACGCGAGAGATGAGCGCAACGCCAAAGCTCGGGTGGTCAACATACGCATCTCCCGTTACATAGACAAAATCAGGTCTGTCCCAGCCGAGAGCCGACATATCATTTTTTGATATAGGAAGATATCCTTCACTCATTTAAAATTACCGTTCCTTTATAATATCAATAATATTATAACATGAAAATAAAAAATCTTCAAGTAACAAAACAAAAAAGACTGTCAAGTATCTTTTTTGGGTGCAGGGCGCTGTTTTGACAGTGCCCTGCGCTTACTGATTATTTCTTTTTACCTATTCCAAAAAATTTTTTAAGCAAGGGCGTTAAAAATGTCGGTGGGTGAACAAGTACGATTTTCATAAGCCAAACTCCTTAAGTTCAGTGTCGCTTTCCAAGCAGAAGAACGCCTGCGGCAACAACGACGGCGGCTTCTATAAACGCAAGCAGATAGCCCGGCAGGAGAAAGGAAAGCAATATTCCCGCGCCGAAGCATACGGCACAAGTGCCGATAAGAACTCTTAAATTTGTACGGCACACAATATTTACCTCCGTTATGTTTCTGCTCAAATTATATGCACTTTAATGTGTCGGCGTGACGGATTTTTTTGAAATATCCGAAATATAAAGGGACTTGCCTTCATATAATCTAATAGGTCGGAGGTGAGAGAAATGGTAGGATTTTGCGGAGCGGTAGATTTTGAGGGAAATGCGGTAAAGTTTTCTATGCTAAAAAGAATGTGTGGCTTACACGGAGCGGGCTGCGCCTTTGTGAAAAATGAATTTGGTATTTTATGTGATGTTTACGGTGATTTTGAGGAGAATACCCTTCAGCCTGTGACTTTGAGCTATAACGGCGGGTTATATACATCTGCAATAACAACTCGCCAATTTACACGCGCGGAGGTGGGAAATATTGCGCAGGGTATATTAGAGGGATATTTTGAGGTAGGAGAGGAATTTATTTACCGTCTTGATTTTTCCTATGCCCTTGCGTTATATGACGGAAGACGGGGTGAGCTTTTGCTTTCAAAGGGGCATAAGGGCGACAGACCTCTTTTTTACACGCAAAAGGACGGAACGCTGTATTTTGCATCATCATTAAAGCCCTTAATAAGGCTTTACGGAGGCTGTGTAAGAGTTAAGCAGAACATTCTTGCCTCGTTTGTAATGGGCGGCTATCAGATAATGCCGCAGGAGCTTTTTGCAGATATAAATTGTGTAAGGAGAGGTCAGAGCCTTTTTTGTTCCAGACTTGGAAAAAATATAATTCCTACTCCTTACGCTGTATATTTTGAGAAAAAAACACAAAAAAGCTCCGCGACTATGACGGAGCTTTCTAAAAAAACAGATATAAGACGCGTGCTTGCTGACGCGCTTTTTGCGTTTGATCACCCTCAGTTCGATTGCTATATGGCTTCTCTTATACCATATTTGGTCGAGGCGCAGAAAAGAGGGGCTCGGGAGATATGCGTGTATGACGCATTTGAAGGCTTAC
>JAGCJD010000055.1 GCA_017648425.1 Clostridia bacterium
ATAAAACCGTATTTTGGAGCTTTGCATACGAGGATTGGAATGATAAGTGTCAGATGTCTTTGGAAACAGCAAAGAAAAAAATATTGGATAATATCCATAACGGCGCGGTTATTTTGCTTCACCCGACCTCTGATATAAACGCTCAGATACTTGGCGATGTAATTGATGAGTTAAAAAGCAAAGGATACAGCTTTGGAAGTCTTGACCAACTAACAAACGGCTGCTCATAAGAGCAGCCGTTTACTGTTATATTAAAGTATTCTGTAAACCGATACAAGAGATGCTCCGAATTTGTCAGCAATAGCAGACGCGTCCTTTTCGCTGATGCTATTAGACGGTATAAACGCATTAAGGCCATCACATTCTTCAACTCTTCCCGCATACTCAAACTCGGGGAGGTCACCGCGGAAGATAAACATTCTGTTACATGAGTATTCCTCAAAATCACACTGGTCGCTCTCGGTTGCTTGTGTCCAATCAATAGTCTTGGGCGCATAGCTTTGTGAGCTGATTATATCTATTATGTCGGCAACTACTGCGCTAGCCGTGGGAAGCTTACCTGCACCTGGGCCGTAGAACATTACTTCACCTACCATATTCGCATCAACTAAAACTCCGTTGAAAACATCGTCAATGCGACAAAGAGGATTGCTTGCGGGAACCATTCTGGGAGAAACCAAAGCTACAAGTCCCGAGGGCGTCAGCTCCGTGTATCCGATAAGCTTTATCGTGTATCCAAGACTTTGAGCAATCTTTGTTTCTTCAAGCGTTATTTTTGTAATACCCTCGGTATGAATAGTTTTCGGATCAATAAGCTTTCCAGAAGCCAACGCCGCCAAAATAACTATCTTTCTTGCGGCATCAATTCCATCAACATCTGCTGAAGGATTAGCTTCTGCGTAGCCTAACTGCTGAGCTTTTTTCAATGCGTCCTCAAAGGTAGCTCCGTTGTCACGCATAGAGGTGAGGATATAGTTTGTAGTTCCGTTCAATATACCACTTATCTTGTTGACGCAGTTGGAAGAAAGATCATTTATAAGAGGTCTTATTATCGGTATTCCACCGCCAACGCTCGCCTCGAATAAATATCTTACGCCATTTTCCTTAGCAAGTCTGCAAAGCTCAACGCCAAAGGTGGAAACAACCTCCTTGTTTGAGGTCACAACGCTTTTTTTAGCTAAAAGACAAGCCTTTGTAAAATCGTAAGCGGGGTGAGATCCTCCCATCATTTCAGCAACCACCGATACCTCAGGATCATTGAGGATCGTGTTGAAATCGTGTACTATAAGATCTCCAAATGGGCTGTCGGGGAAATCTCTGAGGTCAAGGATATACTTGATCTTATATTCACAGCCCAAACGCTTTTCAATAAGTGATTTGTTTTCAGTAAGGACCTCGGCAGCGCCGCTTCCTACAACGCCAAATCCGAGAAGTGCAATATTTACCATGTTAATTCTGCCTTTCAAAACATATATATAATATAATACCACATTTTTCTTAAAATTGCAAATACTTATTGAAAAAAAATAAAAATTATGGTAAAATTGTTTTTGTGAGAGCTTTTTTGAGGAGGAAATATTATGAGTTCTGCTATCGGAAGCATGAATAATGTTAAAATATTCGTGCTGTACCTTATGAAAAATATAAATTATCCGCTTGACTATATGACTATTAACGACATAGTAATGCAAACGGATTATGTGATGTACCTCGATTTTGCCGTTGCCTTCAACGAAATGATAGACGCAGGTCTTATTGAAAAGATAGAGAATGGGGAAGAGGAATGCTATCAGGTTACGGACAATGGCGCAATGGTGGCAAGCGAATTAAAGAGCGACATCATATCCAGCATTCTTGACAGATCGCTCGCAGCAGCCCTCAGGTATCTTGATTTTAAAAAGCGCGGAGTAGTTGTATTTTTCGACATTGAAAAAACAGATAATGGAAAATATAAGATAACTACGGGCTTTAATGAAAAGGGCGAGAATATTTTTTCTCAAATGATAGTTGTTGATTCACTCGACAGAGCAAATAGAATGAAGCAAAATTTTTATGAACGCCCCGAGGCGCTCTATCGTGGAGTACTCGCGCTTTTATCAGGAAATGTGAATTATATTTTCAATTAAAGTACGGTGTTGATATTTTACAAAAAACACTTTGAAATTATGTTTGGTTTGACTAATGACCGCAATTTTCGTTATAATCTTACAAAAGTTTTTTCAAAAATCCCCTTGACATTATGTAATTTCATGATATAATATTGTTATATGGATTAACAAAGCCCGAACTGTATCTCGGAGGAAGCATGATATCAAATTACAAAAATAATCAAACAGATGAGCTCATTTCCCGAGTTCGCAAGGGAGACGATTCAGCGTTTGAAGCATTGCTTTCTCAATATGAGCCCTTGATTGAGGCATCGGTCATTAAGGCTTTAATGGGCGAGGAGCTATATAGTTTGCATTCTGATGATTTTCGTCAGGAGGCAACGGTAGTGTTTTATAATTCCATATTGGCATATGACATGGAGCAACATGAGGTTGAGTTTGGACTTTATGCAAAGATCTGCATTTCCAACGCATTGATTTCGCAACTCAGAATGTTAAAAAAACGCAACTCGGAGAGACTGTCTGAAAATTCTGAGGACGGATTATTTATTAATGATTCGGATGACGATCCATCAGTAAGGATTCTCGAGCAGGAGAGCTTAAGTTCACTTAATTATGTGATAAAAAGCAATCTGTCTGAGCTTGAATATCGTATATGGTGCTTATATATGTCCGGAAGAACGGCAAAGCAAATAAGCGTTATAGTAGATAAGGACGAAAAATCCATAAATAACGCTGTTTACAGAATACGAAAAAAGCTGAGAGCACTGCTCAATGAAACAAATTGAATGATACGGGAAACCGAATCAGATAAAGCCGCCTGCGGAATTGTCCATAAGCCGTTGGTTTTGGCGAGACATTTCATAATTACAAAGTGAGGTAAAACAATGAACGAAGAAGTAAAAGTCGGTATGGA
>JAGCJD010000056.1 GCA_017648425.1 Clostridia bacterium
AGAATTTTGAAAACAGCGAAAAAAGCGTAAAGGATCGTAAAACGCTCGATCAAGAAAAAGAGTGTTATAATGCGTCAAAAGAAGAAGGCTTTGAACAAGAAGCAGAAAATTTTAGTGAAACGCAAGAAGATGCTTATCAAGGAGATCAAGACGGGAATATAGATGATCAAAAGAAATATACCGCAAGCTATGAGCCGCCATATTATATTCCTAATTTTACCGTTGTAGATGCCTTTGATGTGCCTGCTAAAAAAGAAAAGAAGGAAAAACGCAAATATGGCATAGGAGTAATAGCAGTCACATGTGCGGTTTGTGTTTTGATCTCGGCTACCATAGGAGCAATAGCGGGCGCTATCGCAGGAGGCAGAATTGATTTTGAGGTGGCAGCAAGCAATGATGAAATCGTTAACATTGTCCGCAGTGACAGAGAGATAAAGGTGAACGAAATTTCGGGAAATACCGGATATTCGGATCTTGATGTTTCTCAGGTGTATAAGCTTGTTGGAAACAGTGTTGTTGAAATAACGACAAAGCAGATGCAAACCTCATATTACGGACAGTATATTACCAGCGGAGCGGGAAGCGGAGTGATTTTTTCTCAAACGGGTAATGCTGCGTATATCGTTACTAATTATCATGTCATAGAGAATGCTGATGACATAACCGTGCGTGTAAAAAACAATACATCATACAAGGATTATACAGCAGAATATCTGTCAGGTGATAAATCGGGAGATGTTGCCGTTCTTAAAATATACGGCTCGGGTGAGGAGTTTTCAACGGCGGTATTCGGAGATAGCGACAAGCTGATAGTTGGCGAGGCGGTCGTAGCTATCGGTAATCCTCTCGGCTCGCTTGGAGGAACTGTTACAAACGGCATTATCAGTGCTCTTGACAGAGAGATAACGATAGAGGATAATGTAATGACGCTACTTCAAACAAACGCCGCTATAAATCCTGGAAATTCGGGCGGCGGATTGTTTAACATGGCGGGAGAACTTATAGGAATTGTAAATGCAAAGCAGTCCAGCACAGGAATTGAGGGGCTTGGATTTGCTATACCATCAAACAAGGTGGCAAGCGACATAAAGGATATTTTGGAAATAGGATATGTTACGGGCCGCGCAACTCTTGGCATTACTGTTCAGGAGACACAAAACGGAGTTTTTGTTACAAATGGCGGAAACAGTGGGCTTTTGAAAAACGATAAGATATCTCAAATAGGCGAATATACGATAGCGTCTATGAGCGATTATAATAATGCGTTAAAAAAGCTGACTATTGGTTCTACCATTACTGTGAGAGTAGAGCGTAGCAATGCTTATTGGGATACAAGATATATTGAAGTTTCTGTGGTTGTTTTGGAAAACAAAAGTAAGTACTAAGGTGTTTAAGGAGTAAGGAATGTATCATTTACTTGTAGTTGATGACGAGGTAAGGATTCGTTCAATAATAAAAAAATATGCGGAGTTCGAGGGACATACAGTAAGTGAAGCGGCTGATGGAATGGAAGCAGTATGTCTTGCAAGAAAACAAGAATTTGATATTATCGTAATGGATATTATGATGCCTGAACTTGATGGCTTTTCAGCGTGCAGGGAAATAAGAAAATCATCTGATGTTCCGATAATCATGCTGTCCGCGCGTGGCGAGGAGTATGATAAGATTAATGGATTTGAGCTTGGTATAGACGATTATGTAGTAAAGCCATTTTCTCCTAAGGAGCTGATGCTTAGAATAGAAGCGGTAATGAAAAGATTTAAAAGCAACTCTCAAAGCGTTCAAAAGCACGAGAATGTGGTTGTTTCCTTGGACGGAGGCGGATTACGCGCGGATATTACCGCTCGTATTGTCTATATTGATAATGAGAGAATAGAAATGTCGCCAAAGGAATATGATCTGTTTTTCTATATGCTTGAAAACAAGAATATAGCTCTTTCTCGTGAACGATTGATAAGTGATGTATGGGGATATGATTTCTTTGGTGATGTAAGAACGCTTGATACTCACATAAAGCTTCTTCGCAAAAGTCTTGGAAGATATTCCAGAATGATTGTTACATTAAGAGGCGTTGGATACCGATTTGAGGGTAATTGAGAGGTGTTTGTGAATACGGCTAAGGAAAAAGCAAAAACAAGGGTAAGACACAGAATAGGTATAAAATGGAGACTGTTTTTTATAATAGTCGTTTTTATAGTATGTGTTTTGGTAAGTATTTGGTTTCTTCAGGTCAGAATGCTGAATGTGTTTTATCAGATGTCCAAGTTTTTCGAGCTTGACGAGTCTGCCGAAGCTATATCCCATGTTCTCGATGACGAGGTTGATACAAAGAATGTAGCCTTGTTTTATGCCGACAAATATGATTTTGATATTTGGGTTATGGAAATATCCAAGACGCAGGACGAAAAATATGTTGGAAGATATATAGTAACCGCAAATGACTCGGGTAGCAACTATATGCCGTTTATCAAGCATAAAATGGAAACTATATGGTCGCAAACGCTTGATAATGGCGGAAAATATATTGCTAGCATTCCTGCCGATAGCTTTACGGGCGGCGTAGGCTTAGATGTTATAGAGGATAATTTCGGAAAAAAAGATTCATACCCAAGCGTTACACAATATAAGGGTGTAATAGGTACTCTGTATTCCAGAATTGACACCTTGAATGGGAAAACTTATATGACCGTACAGCACGCTAAGCTGACACCATTACAAACTACCGTGTCGACACTCAGATATCAGTTTTTCTATATAGGCACTGTAATGATAATAATGACTATGCTTTTGGTTGCGATATTATCAAAGCTTATTACCAAGCCTATTGTTAAAATGAATGAGGCGGCAAAGAATTTAGCTCGTGGAAATTATGATGCAGATTTTTCCGTCAGGGGATACAGAGAAATAAATGAGCTGGCACTGTCATTGAATTATGCAGCTCAGGAGTTGGCAAAAACAGATAATTTTCAAAAGGAATTGATTTCAAATGTTTCTCATGATTTAAGAACTCCGCTCACCATGATAAAGGGCTATGGAGAGGTAATGAGAGATATTCCGGGTGAAAATTCACCTGAGAACATTCAGGTCATAATAGACGAAACCGCCCGCCTTTCAGATCTTGTAAATGATATGCTTGATCTTTCCAAAATACAATCGGGAGCGCGAAGACCTCAGTTTGAGGAATTCAATATAACCGAAACTGTCAGAGAAACGCTTGGAAGATATGAAAAGCTTATCATGAAGGACGGATATAAAATTGAGTTTGTTACTGATAAAGATGTATGTGTTGTTGCTGACAGAGTTATGATATTGCAGGTAATATACAACCTTATCAACAACGCCATAAACTATACGGGTGAGGATAAATATGTGCTTGTAAGGCAGATATCTGACGATAACCGTGTAAGAATATGTGTTACTGATACGGGAGAGGGAATTGCCGCAGAAGAAATGAGTGATATTTGGGATCGCTATTATCGCGTGGACAAGGTACACAAGAGAGCGATCATAGGTACGGGACTTGGACTTTCAATAGTAAAGGGAATTCTTGAAAAACACGGCGCGTCCTATGGCGTTGAAAGCGTTGTTGGACACGGAGCAACATTCTTTTTTGAGCTTGAAACATCGGGACTTCCATTGATACTTGATGCAGAATATGAAGATTAAGAGACGGTAATGTATGAGACTTTTAAAGAATAAAGTAATAATAAATTCTATCAAATGTCCCGTTTGCGGTCAGCCCTTCAGGACTGACGAAAGAGGCAGTCTGCTGTGCTTGGGCAAAAAAACACATTGTTATGATTTTTCTTCAAGCGGATATGTCAATTTTTCATGTCCTGCTCAAAGCGGAGGCGGTGACTCAAAGGGCGCTGTGCGAGCAAGAAGCCTTTTTCTTGACTCTGGTGCATACCTTCCTGTTGCCAACGCTGTTTGCGAGATGCTTGACGAGTTTTCACCTAATGGTGGGCTTGTCATAGATGCAGGCTGCGGAGAGGGATATTACTCATGCTTAATAGCAAATAACGGATATTCCGTTTGCGGAGCTGATATATCAAAATTTGCTGTTGATGCTGCTGCAAAAAGGGCAACAAGAGGCGAGCTGGAAAAGGCGTTTTTTTGTACCGCAAGTGTTTTTGAGCTACCCCTTGTAAATTCATGCGCCGATGCTGTTGTGAATATTTTTGCCCCATGTGTAGAAAAAGAATATTCCCGTGTCTTAAAGGATGAGGGTGTTTTGGTAGTTGCTTGGGCAGGTGAAGAGCATCTTATGGGGCTTAAAAGTGTTATTTATGACAATACGCATATAAACACAGCAAGAGCTGACCTGCCGCAATCTATGGAAAAGATTTTTGAAAAGCGTGTTAAATATCAAATAGAGCTGACTTCAAACGACCAAATATTAAATCTCTTTTCCATGACACCATACTATTGGCGAACATCCTCTGAGGATAGAGAAAAGCTGTCGGGATTAAATAGTCTTACTACACAGATCGACATTATAATAAGTGTTTACAAGAATCATACTTTTGAGGAAATACAATGAAAATAACGGTTATAATACCCATGTATAATGAGAGCGCAATAATCGAGAAAACTGCGCTTGCGCTTTCCGAGTATATGAATAAGACATTTGAGTCATACGAAATTATTTTTTCTGACGATGGCTCTACTGACAATTCTGTGCAGTTAGTAAGGGACATGAATTTACCATGTGTGCGCATTATTGAAAGCGTAACCAATAAAGGTAAGGGAAGCGCTGTAAGAAATGCTATGCTTTTGGCAGATGGCGATATTCGCGTGTTTACTGATGCGGATCTTGCGTATGGTACCGAGGTCATAGGTAGAGCGTATGATGAGATGCAGAAAAATGATCAAGCAGATGTCCTTATCGGATCAAGAAATTTAGATTCTGAGGGATATGATGGATATACTATTGGCAGAAAACTTATATCAAAGCTTTATATTAAGGTTTTATGCGTAATAGGAGGTTTGAAACTTACCGACTCGCAATGTGGATTTAAGGCGTTTACTGCCGATGCGGCAAATGATATTTTTTCAAAATGTAAGGTTGATGGATTCGCTTTTGATTTTGAGGCTATTTTATACGCCACTGATCAGAAAAAGAACATAATTGAAATGCCTGTAAAAATAATTAATCACAGAAATTCAAGCGTTCGTCCGTTGGGGGACGCAATACATATGCTCAAAGACCTGAAAGATATAAAAAAGAACATAAAATCTGGCAGATAATAAAAGTGTGACCCCGAATACATGGCATTGTGTACCGAATAACTGTAAAGACTTGAATTTATTTTTAAACCATAATAAAATATTCTTGTTCAAATAAATTAAGAAAGGAATATCAAAAATGGAAAAAATTATCCAAATCCAAAATTTATACAAAAGCTTTGGGACCGTGAATGCGGTGAACGATATTAGTTTTAGTGTGAATAATGGTGAATTGTTTGCTTTTTTAGGAATAAATGGTGCTGGAAAATCTACAACTATCGCTATAATTTGTAATGCTCTTAAAAAGGATAGAGGGGAGATTTTAATAAATGGTATAGATGCATCAAAGTATCCTGAGATGATCAAGAAGGATATAGGAGTGGTATTTCAAAGTTCCGTTCTTGATAAGGCTCTTACGGTAATGGATAATCTTAAAAGTAGAGCAGCATTATATGGAATATGCGGTAAGGATTTTGAAGATAGACTTGATGAGATATCTGATCTTTTGGATTTTAAGGACTTACTGCAAAGAACGCTGGGGAAGCTGTCGGGCGGACAAAGACGGAGAATTGATATTGCCAGAGCTATCTTTCACAACCCGAAAATTCTGATATTGGACGAGCCTACTACGGGACTTGATCCGCAAACTCGAAAGAGACTTTGGAGGGTTATAGCATTACTAAGAAAAGAAAAAAACATGACTGTATTTTTGACGACACATTATATGGAAGAGGCTGCGGAAGCTGATCATGTTGTTATTCTTGATGCTGGAAAAATAGTTGCAGAGGGAACTCCGTATGAGTTAAAAAAACGATTTACAGGGGATTATATTACTATTTACGAT
>JAGCJD010000006.1 GCA_017648425.1 Clostridia bacterium
CGTTATTCATAGCAGCCGCCATTATAGCAGCCATATCACGACAGGTCGTATAATGCTCTGTGTTATACAGTCCCGTGCAATTGGTGAAGTGAGTACCTGTGAGTCCAAGTTCTGTCGCTCTTTGATTCATCATCTGAACGAACTGCGCCTCGCCGCCCGCAACATAATCCGCTAAAAGCCAGCACGCCATGGTATCCGATTCATAGATGACCATGTAAAGTGCGTCCTCAACGGTTATCTGTTCACCCTCTGCCATTGCTTTTGCAAGAGAAGCGCCTTGATTTGTTGGCTTTTTATATTCCTCCGCCATGGCTTTTGTCACAGTAAGCAGCGCGTTAGGATCCTTTGCATTCTCGCATGCAACGAGCAAGGTCATGACCTTGGTCATAGATGCGGGGTATATTCTCGCATCGGCATTCTTACCCGCAACAGTCACATTATCCGTAATATCAACAAGCACGGCAGCGCCCGATTTGATAGCGGTGTCCGCCGAAATATCCTGTGTACGCTCATTCGACACTCCGAGATACACACCCTCCTTAGTAGCGCAAGGCAAAACTATACTCGTCTTCTTACCAACGCCGGAAACAGTACTGTCAACAGGTGTTGAGGGCTGTTTTTTCCCACCGCCATCGCCGCCACTGCCAACTACTCCGTAAGAGCTATTATTGTCTATAATATCCACCGCAAGGCTTACGCCAAGGCAGACAAGTGACAAAACAAAGAGCGACACGGTTACGATAAGAATTATTTTCATTTTTTGAGGGATATGTATCATTTACTTTAACTTCCTTAATTCTAAATTACTATTATATTTTATCATACATTCAACACCAATGCAATAGTAATTTAAAAATAAAAAGCAGGAACTTTTTGTTCCTGCTTTTCACACTCTATCTGATAAAGCGACAGTCCGCTTTTTATTACCGTTAGTGGTTCTATGTAAAAATATATAAAATCCTTTCGGAAACAGATCTGGAGTTTTACCGCAATTATTTTGCGTAATCAACAGCGCGGCTCTCTCTGATAACATTTATCTTTATCTGACCGGGATACTTGACATCCTCTTGTATCTTTGCCGCCATCTCTCTTGCTATTATCGCCATGCCGCTGTCATTGACCTCCTCAGGCTTGACCATAACGCGTATCTCGCGTCCCGCCTGAACTGCATACGCCTTGTCGACACCGGAAAAGCTCTTGGCTATCTCCTCTATCTTTTCAAGACGCTTGATATAATTTTCAAGGTCCTCTCTTCTAGCACCTGGACGCGCCGCAGAAATTGCGTCTGCCGCCTGTACTATAACTGCTGTAATAGTCTGCGCCTCAACATCACCGTGATGCGCTTCAATTGCATGAATAACATCCTTGCTTTCCTTATACTTCTTTGCAAGGTTTACGCCAAGCTCTACATGAGAGCCTTCCATCTCGTGCGTTTGCGCCTTTCCTATATCGTGCAACAATCCCGCACGCTTTGCCATAGTACTGTCAACGCCGAGCTCGTCAGCTATCATTCCCGATATCAAAGCAACCTCAATAGAGTGCTTCAAAACATTCTGTCCGTAGCTCGTTCTGTATTTAAGTCTGCCAAGCATTCTTACAAGATCGCCGTTTATACCGTGAATACCGACATCAAAGGTCGCTCTCTCACCCGCCTGCTTGATTCCCGCCTCGACCTCGCGTGAAGCCTTTTCAACGGTCTCCTCAATTCTCGTGGGGTGAATGCGTCCGTCTGCAATAAGCTTCTCAAGAGCTATTCTTGCAGTTTCGCGTCTTACGGGATCAAAGCCCGAAAGTGTTATCGCCTCGGGAGTATCGTCAATAATAAGGTCAATACCCGTCAGCTTTTCTATCATTTGAATGTTTCTTCCCTCACGGCCAATTATACGGCCCTTCATATCCTCGCTGGGAATAGCAACGACAGATACAGTGGATTCAGCAACATGGTCAGCAGCGCATCTTTGAATAGCAAGTGAAATAATATTCTTTGCCTTTGCGTCTGCCTCCTCCTTGAACTGTGTTTCAAGGTCGGACATTCTCTGAGCAAGCTCATGCTTCATTGAGGATTCGACTCTCGTAAGTATCTCGTCCCTCGCCTGTTCAGCCGTAACGCCCGATATCCTTTCGAGAATTTGCATTTCTCTCTCTCTGAGCTGATTTATCTGCTCGGTAAGCGCCTCGTTTTCCTTGATCTTTTTGTCAAGCTGTTCGTTCTTCTTTTCAAGATTTTCAGCCTTTTTATCAAGGGTTTCTTCCTTTTGGGTTATTCTTCTTTCCATGCGCGAGATGTCAGCGCGTCTTTCCTTCATCTCTTTTTCGGCTTCGTTTCTCTGCCTGAGTATTTCTTCCTTAGCAGATATCAACGCCTCTTTTTTTATGGTTTCCGCCTGCTTTTCGCCTTCTTCGCGAAGTCTTTTAACTTCCTGCTCAGCAGATCCGATCTGTCTTTCCGCGCGGACCTTACGAACATTATAGCCTACAACGGCAAAAATACCCGAGCCAACAGCGAACGCAGCAGCACCTATAACAACATATATAATCATAAAGCACACCTCCCTTTCATTTAAAATCTCTGCTTATTACATCAAAATATGATTAAATTACATGCGTATATATATTTTACACGATTTTTTGTCAAATGTCAATAGCTTTTGCTCAGGGAGTTGTTGTATTATCAATTTGTTTACATTTTTAAAAAGCAAAAAGAGCGTGTCGTTGACACGCTCTTTTTTATGCTATCAGCCAAGCTTTGTCTGGTTGATCTTGATTCCGGGGCCCATCGTGCTTGCGATAACGCAGCTCTTGATGTACTGTCCCTTTGCAGCAGCAGGCTTTGCCTTGATAACTGCTCCAACGAGAGTATCGAAGTTTTCGGTGAGCTTTTCAACGCCGAAGGAAGCCTTTCCTATCGGGCAGTGGATAATGTTGGTCTTATCAAGTCTGTACTCGATCTTACCAGCCTTAGCCTCAGATACTGCTCTTGCAACATCGGGGGTAACAGTTCCTGCCTTAGGAGAAGGCATAAGTCCCTTAGGACCGAGAACCTTACCGAGCTTACCGATAACACCCATCATATCGGGGCTTGCAATAACAACATCAAAGTCGAACCAGTTTTCCTGCTGGATCTTATCTGCGTATTCTGCTCCGCCTGCGTAATCTGCGCCTGCGTCAAGTGCCTTTTGTACATTGTCACCCTTTGCAAATACGAGAACCTTTACCTTTTTACCGGTTCCGTTGGGGAGAACAACTGCTCCTCTGACCTGCTGGTCAGCGTGACGAAAGTCAACACCCAAACGAATGTGTATCTCTATTGTTTCATCAAACTTTGCCTTAGAAGTCTGGCAAACAAGCGCCAATGCCTCGGAGGGATCGTATGCTTTGCTCTTTACAATCAGCTTTACGCTGTCTGTATATTTCTTTCCCATTTTCACTTAGCTCCTCAGTCCTCTACTACAACAC
>JAGCJD010000057.1 GCA_017648425.1 Clostridia bacterium
GTCCACCGACAGTAGTCGTTGTTATCGAGTGGTCAAGCGCGCCGACTATCAAAAATCCCGCAAGTCCGCAAATAGCGCCCGACACGATCATTGTGCGGACAACCACCTTGCCAACGCCTATACCGATATATCTTGCGGTGTTTTCACTTTCACCGACAACGGAGATCTCGTATCCGTGCTTGGTGTAACGCAGATATATATACATAAGAGCGGTAAGCGCGAGCACAACCATTATTAGAAGCAGATATTCGTTGTAGATTATCGGCAAATGTCCAAATGGCAAAGCACCCAAAACGCTCGAACCACTTGGTGTCCATATAACAAGGAAGTATGCTACAAGACCTGAGGCAACATAGTTCATCATGAGCGTAAACAGCGTTTCATTAGTTTCCCATTTTGCCTTAAATATCGCGGGAATACCTCCCCATATAGCGCCCGCAAGCAAGGAAGCCGCAAACATTAGAATAAGTAACAGCCAATTGGGAACGCTATTGCCGAGATAAAACACAACAGCAACCGCGGCAAGCGCGCCTATCAGCGTCTGTCCCTCAGCGCCGATATTCCAGAATTTCATTCTGAACGCGGGCGTTATGGCAAGCGAGATACACAACAATACAGCGGAATCCTTAGCAAATTTCCAAAGTCTTCTCGAAGAACCGAATGTTCCGTTGAAAAGAGTTTCTACATAATCAAACGGAGAAGCGCCTATCAGCACAACAGAAAGCGCGGAGCATACTATAAGAGCCGCAACAACAGCCGCAACGCGAATAGCCATAGCCTTGTAAAAGGAAATGGTATGTCTTTTTACAATACGAAAAAGCGGCTCTTGCGTTTGTTTTTCATGCTTTTTCACTGTCCTGTGCCTCCTCCGATCTCAGATCCTGTTCATTCACAGCATCTGTCTTTGTCATGAGCAGACCAAGCTGCTCCTTAGTTGCGGTTCTACCGTCAACTATTCCCGTTACACGACCACCGCAAATTACCATTATGCGGTCGCAAAGCTCCACGAGAACATCAAGATCCTCTCCCACGAAAACAACGGCAACACCATTCTCTTTTTGCTCGGTGAGAAGATTGTATATAGTGTAAGACGAGTTAATATCAAGACCTCTTACGGGATATGCCGCCATAAGCACCGCAGGAGCGGCAGCTATCTCGCGTCCTACAAGAACCTTTTGCACATTACCACCCGAAAGTCGTCTTACAGGAGTGTGCGTACTGGGTGTCACGACCTCAAGCTCCTCAACCACCTTCTGCGCAAGATCGTTTGGCTTTTTACGGTCAAGAAATACCGAATTTCCGCGTCTGTAACTTCTGAGCATCATGTTGTCAACAATATCCATGTTTCCAACAAGTCCCATACCCAAGCGGTCCTCGGGGACGAATGAAAGTCTTACGCCAAGCTCTCTTATTTCAAGTGGAGTTCTGTCGCAAAGGTTCATGACCTCGTCCTCATTAAAGAGCACTTTGCCCTCATTTACAAGAGCGCATATCTGTGAGTGGCTCATGCCCGCAAAATCTACGCTTGTTCCGTCCTCATAATGGAACTTGCCCTCTGCGGCAAGAGAAGTGACCTGCGCAAAGGTCTTGTGGTAAAACGAAACAGGCAAATCCTTTTTCGGACGATTGAAAATTATCTCACCCGAATCAAGATGTTTAAGACCTGCGATAGCTTCAAGCAGCTCTCTCTGTCCGCTTCCCGCTATTCCCGCTATTCCGAGTATTTCTCCCGAGCGAGCCGTAAAGCAAACATCATCAAGAACGCGAACTCCGTCATCATCAGTCAAACTCAAATTTTTTATTTCAAGCCTATCGCAAATATTCTTGGGTTCAGGTCTATTGATATTAAGCTCTATCTTCTTTCCTACCATCATTTCGGTAAGTTCCGCCGCAGTGGTGCTTGCGGTATCAACGGTAGCGATATGCTCACCCTTTCGAAGCACTGCAACTCTGTCGGATATAGACAATACCTCATGAAGCTTGTGCGTAATTATAAGAATTGATTTACCGTCCTCACGCATACGCCTCAAAACATCAAACAATCTGCTCGTCTCCTGAGGAGTAAGCACAGCCGAGGGCTCGTCAAGTATCAAAATGTCAGCGCCGCGATACAACACTTTAAGTATCTCAACAGTCTGCTTTTCCGAAACGGACATTTCATATATCTTCTTTTTAGGATCTATCTTAAATCCATAGCGATCCGCAATCTCGGCAACACGCTCATTTACACTTTTAATGTTATACGCATCACCGTTGTTAGCGCCGAGAACTATATTTTCCGCCGCCGTAAAAATATCGACCAGCTTGAAGTGCTGATGGACCATTCCTATACCATGGCGAAAAGCGTCCTTAGGAGAGCGAATAATTACCTCCTCACCATCAACAAATATTCTTCCGCTGTCAGGGTAATATATACCTGCTATCATGTTCATAAGCGTGGTTTTTCCACAGCCGTTTTCTCCAAGTATAGCCAATATCTCTCCGCGGTAAACCGTAAGATCTACTTCTCTGTTGGCCTTAATGCTACCAAAGCTTTTGGTAACCTTTTCCATTTCAAGCGCAACCGTCTTATCCATAAAGCCTCCTAAAAAACTTAACAAATGGCATTCCAAATACAAAGCAAGAACCTCAAGCCTCTCTTAAAATTCCTGCTTTATATTTGCAAAATCATGCTCAAACCGAGACAAGCGGAGCTGTAATGCCCCGCTTGTCCTAAAAAGTTAAATCAGAACTTTGCGTTCAAAAGCGTAATTCCGTCTATCTGGATATCGAAGTAAGGAGCAGAACGGAATTCAGACTCATGGAAGTATCCGTCCTTAACAACCTCGGTATCTCCGGTGTAAGCCTCGTCGGTATCAACGTCAGCCATATAACCGGTAAGATGTCCGTCTGCGTCAACGATAGCGTTTGCATTCAAGCTCTTGGTAGGATCAGCATCCTTAACAACAGTTACAGTGAACTTGGAAGTATCGAATACATGGATCTCACCTGCAACGAGCTTAGCCTTGATCTCATCGATCTTAGCCTGAGTATCAGCAGCAGCAGCCTTGGTGTTTACATCGGTAAGAGCTACGGAGCCGGTGGAGATAGTTCCTGTCCAGTCGGTAGCGATAGCCTCGTTGTTCTGAACGGACTCGCAGATATATACAAAGTAAGGTGTCCAGTCGATCTTGGAAGAAACGATGAATGTCTTTTCACAAGAAGCAACAGTGCTTCCGTTATAGGAAACATTGGGTACGCCTCTCTCCTCACAAGCAGTGGGAGCGCCCATAGAGTCAGCGTGCTGGCTTATAAGCACACAGCCGTTGTTCATAAGGGTAGTAGCAGCGTTCTTTTCCTCGGTCTCATCATACCAGCTTCCTGTGAACTGAACTTCCATAGTTGCGCTGGGGCATATAGATCTTGCGCCAAGGAAGAAGGAAGTGTAACCGGAAATAACCTCAGCGTAGGTGAAAGCACCAACATAACCGATCTTTGCCTGTTCCTCTGTGATCTTGCCTGCGGCGATCATCTCGTTGAGCTTAAGACCTGCGGCAACACCTGCAAGGTATCTTCCCTCATAGATGGAAGCGAAAGCGTTGTGGAAGTTGTCAAGCTTCTCGGTATGAGCCATCGTACCGGTAGCATGGCAGAACTGAACATCGGTAAATTCCTTAGCCGCTTTGAGAATATAGGTCTCATGACCAAAGCTGTCAGCGAAAATAACATTACAGCCTTCGTCAACGAGGTCAGCAGCAGCCTCATAGCACTCATTGGACTCGGGAATATTCTTCTTGAATATTACCTGATCCTCTTTAAGACCGAGCTGCTCAGCAGCCTTGTTTACAGCCTGAATAAAGTTGAGGTCGTAGGTGGATGCTTCATCATGGAGCAAAATAACACCAAGCTTGAAGTCGTCTTTGCTGTTGCCTGCGCAAGAAGCGAGGGAAGCTCCAAGAGCCGCTACCATAACAAGAGCAAGGCATAAGGAAAGCACTTTTTTGAACATTTTAATGTTCCTCCTAAAAAATTTTTTTGCTCACACCGAATCTGCACAGAAATGTCCCGCCAACCGAAACAAAAAAATGCGCGACAAGCCCGACATTACCGTAAAAACGCGGCATGGCTTTTATTTACAAAGGGCTTCACCCTTTATAAAGCACAGACTACTTGTAACGCAATTAGAGCGTACAAGCTGTTTTATGGTGTAATTATAGCACAGTTTTCAGCATTTGTCAATGTTTGACGACAAAATATTATTTATAATATGTAAAAAAAAAGAGAGAACCGTTTTTTCGTGTATCCTTACCGAATAATCCACCTAAAAAAACAAAGTCGCAATTGTGTAAGCATAAATAAATGTAATTTTTTATCTGTAACTTTTACCGCAATCGACATTTGGAACAAAATTATTATGTGTAATTTTTTCTCATATTATGATTTTTGTTGTTTTATATTAAATACTATTAGCATGTTTGATTTATAGCGTTGTAATTATTGATATTTTATTTTTAAATTTTAATTTACATCGCGTATAAAATATTAAATATTACATTTTTTATCTCGCAATATATACTAAAAGGCAGGAATTTCGCCCTGCCTTTTATCACATCAACTTTTATTTTCCAACACAGAATTTTGAAAATATTTCTGACACAATATCCTCGCCGATCTCCCTGCCGTCAACCTGAGCCACCTCCGACATAGCAGCCTCAATACCAACACAACACAAGTCAAGCGGCACATCTCGTTGAAGCAGCTCAAAGGACTCAAACAATGCTTCTCTTGCAACTGTCAAGGAAGCATACTGCCTCGCTCCAACAACCACCGCGTCATTATCAATATCAATGTTTCCGTCAAAAAAGGTCTTTCCCACTGTGTCAGCAAGCTTGTCAAATCCACTGCCGGTATCGGCACATATTTCCACGCACTTGTCAAAGTGCGAACGGATATATTCCTCGGACTGTCTGCAAACACCAAGGTCAGACTTGTTTAGCAAGGCAATACACACCTTGCCAAACTCGGAAAGCCTGTCTATCAAAAATCCGTCCTCGTCTTCAAGAGGCGCAGATACATCAAAAACCGCAAGAGCAAGCTCAGCTCCCTCAAGCGCCGTCAATGCGCGCTCAATACCAATGCTCTCCACCGTGTCGTCCGTCTGGCGCAATCCCGCAGTGTCGCACAAATTCAGCGTAACCCCGCCGAACGAAGCAGCCTCGCGCAAAACATCTCTGGTAGTTCCCTTTATGTCCGTAACAATTGCCGCATCATATCCGAGAATTCTGTTATACACCGAGCTTTTTCCAGCATTAGCCTTTCCGCATATAACGGTCGATATACCCTGAGCGACCGCTCTTCCGCTTGAATAAGTGGAAATAAGCTTGTCGATTTCGCTAATAGCATTCCGTACGGTTCTGGATATATCCTCTCTCGAATATTCATTCAGATCCTCGTCAGGAAAATCTATCGCGGCGTATATTCCCGCCATTATCGCCCTGAGATTGTCGTATATCTCGCTTGTTTTAGCGGAAAGATGCCCTCTCATGCCTCCTCTTGCAAGGCGCATCTGCATCTCGTTCGAGGCTTCAAGCAAATTGCCCAGCGCCTCCGCCTCGGAAAGCCCCAGCTTTCCTAACAAAAACGCGCGCCTCGTAAATTCTCCCGCCTCAGCAGGTCTTGCTCCGGCAACAAAAACGCACGAAAGCACCTTACGAGTAACCAGAAGGCCTCCATGGCAGTATATTTCCACAACATCCTCGCCCGTAAACGAGCACGGCGCTCTAAATGTAACAGCCATTCCGTCATCTACCGATATTCCCGTTTCGGTATCGATTATCTGCCCGTAAACCATTTTCGTGGCTTGGGCGCTCGAAAGCGCTTGTCCGCCTTTTCGTCTGAATATTTTATCGCCTATACTAAGAGCGTCATTTCCCGATATTCTTATCATAGCAACGCCTCCCTTTCCAATAGGTGTGGAAATAGCGGCGATAGTGTCAAGAAGCTTCATTATCGATCCTCCCCAAAAACAATCAAAGGGGGTGTTTGATTTATCAAACAACCCCTTTTTGATTTACCAAAGCAAATTATTCAGCGTCCTCAAGCTCGTCAGCTTCTTCAACGCACTCGCAGTCGCAATCGCAATCGCAATCCTCGAGCAGATCATCATAAATTGCCTCGTCGTTGTACTTCTTGATAAGCTTATAGACTATAAAAGCCACAGCAGAAGCAACAGCAACAGCTGCCAAGGAAATAGCAACTATCTTACCATAATTTGTCTTCTTCTTGAAAAAACTCATTTTTTTATCCTCCTTGATAAAATCAAAAAATCTTTCTATTCATAGTATATCATATTTTCCGAAAAAAGCAATAGCAATTTCAAAAAAATTTATATTTTTTTCAAACGCCGCGCCGTGACAAAAGCAACGCCCTACCCAAGAAAGACATCAAGCGACATCATAAGCACAAATCCCGCCGAAAACGCAAGAACCCAAGAGGTGTCACCACCCTCGCCGTCACCCGTAAATTCTTTAAGCACGGCATACATCATAGCGCCCGCAGCAAACCCCAGAAGATATGGCAAAAGAGGAATGGCAAGACCTGCCGCAAGTAGCGTAAGAACAGCGCCTATCGGCTCTACTACACCCGATAAAGCGCCAACCAAAAACGACCTTGCCTTTCCAAGCCCGCAGGAATTGACAGGCATTGAAACGATAGCGCCCTCAGGGAAATTCTGAACGGCTATTCCAATCGACAGCGCAAGCGCTGCCGACAGATCCACGGCGTTGCTACCGCAAAGTATCTCCGCGTAAATAGCGCCTACCGCCATTCCCTCGGGGAGATTATGCACCGCCACCGCAAAAACGGATATGATCTTTTTGTGGGACTCCGCCGATCTCCCCGCCATCATTTTTCTTATAAACCCATCACACAAAAGAAAGCAAACTATTCCGCAAAGAAATCCGCTAGCCGCAGGCACGGCGGCGGGAATTCCTCGCCCTCTTGCAAGCTCCATTGACGGTATCAGCAAGCTCCATATAGCAGCCGCGACCATAACTCCCGTGGAAAATCCCTCGATAGCGCGTTGCACGCGTCTGTTCGTTCGGCGTCCGAAAAAGAAAACACAGGCAGCGCCCAACACCGTTCCAAAAAGCGGAATGCTTATTCCAAGTAATATATCACCGTAAATATTATCTCCTCCTCACAAAAAACTCTGCTAATATCATATGCCCGCCACAGATAAACTGTAACGGCAGCCCACTGAAAATATCAAAGTTTTCAAAATATCTGTTGACATATTTAAATAAATAATTTAAAATATATAGTGATATAGTATGTTTTTCGGAAAGGAGGAGAAGGTATGAAAAAATTTTCCCAAAGAACGCTGTGCTTTGTTTTGTCCATATTGCTCACATGGTCTGCGCTGTCAGGTCTTTGTACCTATGCTTTTCAAGATGCAGATCTCGAATACAGCGTAGATTTTTCAAACGCACAAAGTGAATATAATCTTACCGTCCCTCCGTCCGAAATACTTAAAATGCTTTACCCCGATGCAAATAACACCGCTGAGCACGAGTATCTTGACGCGTATTTTCAGCACGCCCTCATTTATTCCCCCGAGATATCGGCAGCAAATATAACGACCTATGTAAACGGCGCAAAAATAGAAGTAATAGCAACAAAAAAAGAATATACGGCAAGCAACGGTGAAACAGTCACATGGTATCCTATCTTTGCTTCGTACGGACAAGACGAAAACAAGACAATGACAGAAACCTCATTGGGATATGAATGCGAGTTCGAGCTTGGAGAAACTACGGTAGTATCCGTAAGATACGAATGCTCTATAACTCTCCCCGATGCCTATGTATCAGAGCTTTCAAGCTTTGCCCGTAACGAGGCTCTGCTCGGAGCGCAATACGCATTGGAAAGCGACACGGAAATGCAGGAATACATTTCGGCATTACAAAAATACGAAAAATATATCTCCGATCTGG
The DNA here is from genome assembly GCA_017648425.1 of Clostridia bacterium. Lineage (GTDB taxonomy): Bacteria > Bacillota > Clostridia > Oscillospirales > CAG-272 > HGM12713. Next base: position 7,974 of record JAGCJD010000057.1, read on the forward strand.
CTTTGTACGAAAATTCAGTCGTAAAATACGAGGAATATCTAGAAAAAACGAAAATTTACGAAAAAAGCTTCGCCGAATATAACAAATATTTGACCTCTCTTGCTCAATACGAAGCAAAAAAAGCAGCGTACGATAAATACCTTGCGGATTACCAAAGCTATATTACCGCAAAGAAAGAGTACGAGGAAGCGTATGACAAAAACCAGGCAGAGTATGACTTGTACAAAAAATATCTTGAAAATCTCGGAAAGATACGCGCCTCAAATGCGCACATCGAATCGCTCTTTATAACCCCCACAAACGGAGTTGGAAAGCTTTATAACGCGCTTCAAAACAAGGAGCTCGTATCCATGATAGAAAAATACGAGGACGAGCTCGTAAACTTTTACGGCGTTAAGCGCGCAGATGTAGATATAATGCGTTCCTCAGCAGATGAGCTCAATTCTCTCTTGCAGGAATACAGCAAGGCGCGAGATATATCCGAGGAACAGGCGTTTACATATTACAAGGCGCACTATCGCGAAATAACAGAAAAATTCAATTTTCTTTACGACAAAATGTGCGCTATAATAACGCCAACGATATACCTGCATATGTGCGCGCTGATAGAAACCGAATACAAGAGCGATCCTCAA